>JBEVMD010000199.1:0-7470 GCA_040508835.1 Duganella sp.
AAAAATTCTGTAAGTACAGCATTGGTCGCAATTTGGCAGCCAATTGCCGCACACTCAGATGTTTTGCACCATTATTGTGCGTTCATCAGCGCCACGGTGGTGTCCAGCATGCGGTTCGAGAAGCCCCACTCGTTGTCGTACCACGACGATACCTTCACCAGGCGGCCCGCGACCTTGGTCAGGGTGGCGTCGAAGTTCGACGATGCCGGGTTGTGGTTGAAGTCGATCGACACCAGCGGTTCGGTCTGGTAGGTCAGCACTTCTTTCAGCGCGCCTTCGGCGGCCGCTTTCATCAGTGCGTTGACTTCTTCCACGGTGGTGTCGCGCTTGGCGATGAACGACAGGTCGACCAGCGACACGTTGATGGTCGGCACGCGGATCGCGAAACCGTCCAGCTTGCCATTCAGTTCCGGCAGCACCAGGCCAACCGCGGCGGCAGCGCCGGTCTTGGTCGGGATCATGCTCATGGTGGCCGAACGGGCGCGGCGCAAGTCTTCGTGCATCACGTCCGACAGCACCTGGTCGTTGGTGTAAGCGTGGACGGTGGTCATCAGGCCGGTTTCCAGGCCGATGGCGTCGTTCAACGGCTTGACCAGCGGGGCCAGGCAGTTGGTGGTGCACGATGCGTTCGAGATCACGGTGTCGGACGATTTCAGCACGTCCTGGTTGACGCCGTACACGATGGTGGCGTCGACGTCCTTGCCGCCCGGTGCCGAGATGATGACTTTCTTGGCGCCGCCCTTCAGGTGGGCCGAGGCTTTTTCCTTGGTGGTGAAGAAGCCGGTGCACTCGAGCACGACGTCCACGCCCAGGTCGCCCCATGGGATTTCAGCAGGATTGCGCTGCGCGAACACGCGGATCACATCGCCGTTCACGATCATGTTGTCGCCGTCCACTTCCACGGTGCCGGGGAACTTGCCGTGGGCGGTGTCGTAGCGGGTCAGGTGGGCGTTCGACTTGGCGTCGCCCAGGTCGTTGATCGCAACGATCTGGATATCCTGCTTTTTGCCACCTTCGTAGAAGGCGCGCAGCACATTGCGGCCGATACGGCCGTAGCCGTTAATTGCAACTTTGATCGTCATACTCTGCTCCTGATTAAAAAAAAATCTTCACTTAGTAAGCAATTATAGATTAAGCAATGACCAGTTTGGCTTTCGCGACAACATTCTCCACGGTGAAGCCAAAGTGCTTGAACAGCACGCCGGCCGGGGCCGACTCGCCGAAGGTATCGATCCCGACCACGGCGCCTTCCAGGCCCACGTACTTGTACCAGAAATCGGTGACGCCGGCTTCGATGGCCACGCGTGGCACGCCCTTGGTCAACACCGAGGCCTTGTAGGCGGCGTCCTGGCGGTCGAAGACGTCGGTCGACGGCATCGACACCACGCGCGCGGCAATGCCTTCGGCGTTCAGCGCCGAGGCGGCAGCCACGGCCAGTTCCACTTCGGAACCGGTGGCAATCAGCGTGACCTTGGCGTCGAGCACCTCCTGCAGCACGTAACCGCCGCGGGCGATCGCCGCCACGGTCTCGGGTGCGCGTTCTTGGTACGGCAGGTTCTGGCGCGAGAAGATCAGCGTCGACGGACCGTTCTTGCGCTTGATCGCTTCGCCCCACGCCACCATCGATTCGGTGGTGTCGCATGGACGCCAGTTGTCCAGGTTGGGGATCAGGCGCATCGACGAGATGTGCTCGACCGACTGGTGGGTGGGACCGTCTTCACCGAGGCCGATCGAATCGTGGGTGAACACGAACAGTGTGCGCTGTTTCATCAGCGCCGCCATGCGCAGCGCGTTGCGGCTGTAATCGGAGAAGGTCAGGAACGTGGCGCCGAACGGGATGTAGCCGCCGTGCAGGGCAACGCCGTTCATGATGGCGGCCATGCCGAACTCGCGCACGCCGTAATTGACGTGGTTGCCCGGTTTGCCCGAACGCACGGGGACCGACTCTTTCCAGTTGGTCAGATTCGAGCTGGTCAGGTCGGCCGAGCCGCCCAAAAATTCCGGCAGCACGGGCGCCAGCGCCTGGATCGCGTTCTGGCTGGCTTTGCGGGTGGCGATGGTTTCCTGTTTTTCGACGGTCGATGCAATCGCCGCAGCCAGGGTCGCTTCGAAGGTGGCGGGCAGGTCGCCGGCCATGCGGCGGCTCAGTTCAGCCGCCTCGGCCGGGAACTGGGCGCTGTAGTCGTTGAACAGCTTGGTCCAGGCAGCTTCGTGCGCCGCGCCCGCTTGCTTGGCGTCCCACGCCGTGTAGACGTCGGTCGGGATCTCGAACGGGATCGCGGTCCAGCCCAGGTGTTCGCGCACGTTGGCGACTTCCGCATGGCCCAGGGCCGCGCCGTGCACCTTGTCGCCGCCTTGCAGGTTGGGCGACCCCTTGCCGATCACGGTCTTGCAGCAGATCAGGGTGGGCTTGGTGGCGGTCTTGGCGGCGGCAATCGCGGCAGCCACGGCGGCCACGTCATGACCGTCGACCGCGCGGATCACGTTCCAGCCATAGGCTTCGAAACGGGCCGGGGTATCGTCGGTGAACCAGCCTTCGACCTTGCCGTCGATGGAGATGCCGTTGTCGTCGTACAGGGCGATCAGCTTGGACAGGCCCAGGGTGCCGGCCAGTGCGCACACTTCGTGCGAGATGCCTTCCATCAGGCAGCCGTCGCCCAGGAACGCGTACGTGTAGTGGTCGACCACGTCGAAGCCGGGCTTGTTGAATTCGCTCGCCAGCAGCCATTCGGCCAGCGCCATGCCGACCGCATTGGCCAGGCCCTGGCCCAGCGGGCCGGTGGTGGTTTCCACGCCGGGCGTGATGTCCACTTCCGGGTGGCCCGGGGTTTTGGAATGCATCTGGCGGAAGTCGCGGATGTCGTCCATGGTCACGGCATAACCGGACAAGTGCAGCAGCGCGTAGTGCAGCATCGAGCCGTGGCCGTTGGACAGCAGGAAGCGGTCGCGGTTGACCCATTTCGGGTTGGCCGGGTTGTGCTTGTGATGGCCGCTCCACAGGGCAACGGCGATTTCAGCCATGCCCATCGGCATACCTGGGTGGCCGGAATTGGCCTGCTGGACGGCGTCCATTGCCAGGGCGCGGATGGCGTTGGCCATGTGGGTGTGGGGGAGCGTAGAAGTCATCGGAGGTCTATCACGAAAGTAGGGAAACTGGGCGCAAGGGGCGCACTAACAAACCGCGCACGACGCCTGCTGAGCCCATTATTTTACCAGACGACGGCAGCCACCATTTAAAATTGCGCTTCCCTCCCCTTCGGATTTGTTGCCATGCCCCGCTTTTTTTGCCCACAGTCACTGGCCATCGGCCAGCTCGTCACCTTGCCCGATACCGTGGCCCACCACGTGCAGGTATTGCGCCTGGTCCCGGGCGATCTGGTCGTGCTGTTCAATGGGGAAGGTGGCGAATACACGGCGGCTTTGACCGAAGTGAGCCGGCGCAGCGCCAGCGCCGCAATCAAGCAACATATTGCGCGCGAAGCCGAACTGCCGTTCGCGCTGACCTTGGTCCAGGGCGTGCCGGAAGGCAGCAAGATGGACTGGATCGTGGAAAAAGCAGTGGAACTGGGCGTGAGCGCCATCGTCCCCCTCACCGCCCGCCGGTCCGTGGTCCGCTTGTCGGGCGACCGCGCCGAAAAGCGCCATGCGCACTGGCAGGGCGTGGTGGTCAGCGCGTCCGAACAGTGCGGGCGCAACCGCCTGGCAGATGTGGCTCCGGTACAGGATTTTAATCGGTGGATTGCCGCGCCCGCCGACGGCGCGCAACGCATCCTGCTCAGCCCACGAGCGGGCCAGTCGCTGGCGCAATGGGCACGGGAGACGCCGCCGCGCGCCACCTCCCTGTTGATCGGACCGGAAGGTGGTTACAGTGATGATGAAGAAGCAGCGGCAATTGCCGCCGGGGCCCTGCCACTGTCGATGGGGCCGCGCGTGCTGCGCACCGAAACGGCGGGACTGGCGGCGTCGGCAATGATGGCGGCACTCTGGGGTGGCATTTAATAACAAAAGCCGCTGCCGGTAAAATACGGCTGCGGCAATCTTTAATCGGATGTTTAACCGTATTTTTATTCCACAATCCAGCTTGCGCTGTTTCCCGAAATAATAAAATACGCATACAAAAACCCATGCCTGCCTATTTTAAATGGCATGCATGAGTATTAATTCAAATTTCCAGGTGACGAGTCAATCGTCATCTCGGCCTGCCACCATATAAGCGCGCGCAGTTCAAACGCGCACAGTTTCCCGCTGCCGCTTAGCCGCAAGCAGACAAGCTTAACATGCACCATGATGGAGCGCGTATACCTTGCCGGCCCGCGACAGGCGCACTCTCTCAAAAAAACAACATTGCATTTGCCGCAAAATTTGTATTGACCGACTTTCATGCTGCAGGGCATCCCCTCTTGCTGGCCACCCTAGAGCGCATTCCCCCACCCAACATTTCTGATGCACCAACATGGTGTGTTGTTTTTCATATACCCCCACCCTTATATAAATTGACAATCTCGCGGCTGCAATGTTTTCATATAAAGAGTGAAATTTTTAATATTAGAAATTTCATTCCTCGTCCATGAGACGATTCATAAAATAATAGAAAACGGTTGGTGGCGCCTATCCAGGGCGACATGGACCGGATACCCATTCAGGAATAAGGAGTTTTCAATGATGGTGGAAACAGGTTTATCGCGGTCGATTCGCTTGATGTTCATAGGCACGATCGCTTTCGGCATGCATGCAGCCTATGCACAATCGACCGGCAGCAATATCCAAAAAGTTGAAATTACCGGTTCGAGCATCAAACGTGCCGAAGCCGAGACCGTTTCGGTGATCCAGACCCTAACCCGCAAGGACATCGAACAGACCGGAAAAACGTCGATTGCCGACGTCGTACGCAGCATTTCTGCCGACAACAACGGCAGCGTCAGCGGCTCGTTTACCAGCGGCTTCGCCGGCAGCGCCTCCGGCGTTTCGCTGCGCGGCCTGTCGGTCAGCTCCACCCTGGTCCTGATTAACGGCCGCCGCACCGCCCCTTACGGATTCGGCGACGACGGCCAGCGCAGCTTTGTCGACCTGAACTCGATCCCGCTCGACGCGGTCGACCGCATCGACATTCTGAAAGACGGCGCCTCGGCCATTTACGGTTCCGACGCCATCGCCGGCGTGGTCAACATCATCCTGCGGCAAAATTACATCGGCCAGACCATGTCGGCCAGCATGGGCCAGAGCAGCGAAGGCGACGGCACTACCAACACCGTGTCCGGCGCGTTCGGCTTCGGCGATCTCGACACGAACAAATTCAATATCTTCGGCACGGTCGACATCAAGACCTCCGAGCAGATCAAGCAAAGCAATCGCGGCAAATGGCTCGGCCAGGCCGATGCCCGCCCATGGGGCGGCCGCGACCAGCGTGCGGGCCAGACCACGGCCGGTAACGCCGGCGGCAGTTCGTTCCTTGGTACCCTGCGCCCGGTAAGCGCCACCGGCGCCGCCGCCGGCAACATCCAGAACTTGCCAGGCAGCTGCGATGCGATCAATCTCGACCCGACCGGCGGCACCAGTCTCGATAACACCCGCGGCGGCTGCCTGTGGGATCCAGTCCAGTACGCCACGATCCAGCCGAAGACCCAGAACATCAATGCGTTCTTGCGCGGCACCGTGGCCATCAACGACAATACCCAGGGTTATGCCGAAGCAGGTGTGTTCAAATCGAAAGCCGATACCTACACCACCCCGTCCGGCCTGACCGGCGCGGGCTTCGACCTGGTCAATCAACGCGTCAACAATACCGGCACCGGCGCCGACCAGCTGCTGATGCCTGCCAATCACCCGGACAACTTCCTGGGCGTGGCAGCACGCCCACGCTGGGTCGATGCCTCGCGTCCACGCACCACCGATCTGGAAACCACCGTCACCCGCGTACTGGCAGGCTTCAAAGGCACGGCCGCCGGCTGGGATTACGACACCGGCGTGCTGTACGCGAAAAGCAAAACCGACCGCAGCCAGAACGGTTACTACCGCACCAGCGCACTGCGCACGGCGCTCAACAATGGCACTTTCCGCATCGGCCAGGGTGTGATCAACACGCCTGAAGTGCTGGCGCTGGTTTCGCCCACCCTGAGCAACTCGGGCGTGACGAAAAGCACCTCGGTCGACTTCAAGGCCAGCCGCGAGCTGCTCGAACTGCCAGGCGGCATGATGGGCGTGGCGGTGGGCGCCGAATACCGCAAGGAAGAAAACAATACCGAATCGACGCCGTTCACCGATATCAATGATGTCGTCGGCCTCGGTTACTCGGCTGCCGAAGGCAAACGCAATGTCAAGGCGCTGTATGCCGAGCTGGTTGTTCCAGTGCTGAAACCGCTGGAACTGCAATTCGCCATCCGTACCGATGACTATTCCGACTACGGCCGCTCGACCACGCCAAAAGTGGGCTTCAAATTCACCCCGGTCGAGATCTTCGCCTTGCGCGGTACGTATGCCGAAGGCTTCCGCGCTCCAAGCTCGGCGGAGAACGGCAACAGTGCAGTGGCGGCCTTCACCAGCATTGCCGGCGACCCGGTACGTTGCCCAGTCACTGGCCTGCCAGTTGACTGCTCGAGCGCATCGGTGGGTGCCATCACCATCGGTAACAAGAACATCAAGCCGGAAACTTCGAAAAGCTACAGCCTGGGCATCGTGCTCGAGCCGATCAAAGCCGTCAATTTCTCGGTCGACCTGTGGCAGATCGTGCGTAAAAACGAGATCAACGGTTCCGATCCTGGCGCCGTGGTCGCCAACCCGGCAGGTTACCCGGATGCGGAAATCGTGCGCGGCGAACCCACCACCAACTTCCCTGGCCTGGTGGGTCCGATCCTGATGGTGAAAGCGCCTTACCTGAACGCCGGCGAGACCAAGACCTCGGGTGTCGACGTCGACCTGCGCGGTCGTTTGAACATCGGCGAATACGGCCGCATCACCTCGGGTCTGACCGTGACCTACATGAAGGAGTTCAAACGCACCAATGCCGACGGCACGGTGCTGGAGTTTGCAGGCACCCACGGCGACATCAACCTGTCCGGCAACGGCGGCACGCCTAAAACCAAGGCGCGCCTGACGCTGGGCTGGGACAAGGGTCCGTTCAATATCACCGGCAATATGAACTACGTCAGCAGCATCAGCGATAAAAACGATACTGCCGGCGAATGCCTGGACACCGATGAGAACGGCGTGGCTTACCTGAACTGCCGCATCGCGTCGTTCACCACCACCGATCTGTTCGCTCGTTGGAATGTCACCAAGCAGTGGGAACTGACGGCATCGGTCAGCAACGTGTTTAACCGCATGGCGCCGCTCGACGTGCAAACCTACGGCCGCATCAACTACAACCCGTCGCTGCACCAGTCGGGCGCCGTGGGCCGCTTCTTCACGCTGGGCGGTCGCTACACGTTCTAATTAGTTAAAAAGCAGCACTGCGGTCGATCCGACCGCGCCTGC
>JBEVMD010000239.1:0-9747 GCA_040508835.1 Duganella sp.
GTGGCCGACTTCGGCCGCAGTGCCGGCCAGCCGGTGCTGGTGGAACACGCCCGCAATTTCCAGGCGGGCGACATCGACCACGCCCAGCTGCACACGCTGGTGAGCACCACCACCACCGCCATCACCCAGGACATCGCCGCGTACCTGGAACAGGCGCGCCAGCTGGGCGTGGACGACAGCATCGCCGCCACTCTGGCCGCCACCGCCAACGACATGAAAAGCCAGGTCATGCAGCGCCTGGTGCTGGTCGAGCAGCGCATCGCCCACGAGCGCCGCCTGCTGACCGAGGAAATCGACGACGCCGTGCACGACGCCGGCAACGCCATCGAACTGGCGATTGCCGACCGCCTCCACACCGACCAGTGGAAAGAAGAGGAGGTGTGGGAGAGCATCGGCCGCAACCAGTTCGGCCAGGAGATGGAGCGCCGGCTCGAACGGCTGGTGCGGCGCAAGGAGCAGGCCTTGCACCTGCTGCAGGAAGACCTGCGCCTGTTCCAGTCCGGCATGCGCCTGGGGCAGGCGTCCGTGTTCGAGCGCCAGCACCATTCGGCGCTGGCCAGGATGATGCCGCGCCTGCGGGTGGGCACGCGCCTGGCCAATGGCGCCGACAAGGCTGCCAATGTCACGCTGGTCGGCAGCGCCGTGGTGGCGGCCGGCACCGGCACGGCCGCCTACCTGGTGGGCGCGGCGGTGGTGCTGCCCGTGGTGGCGCCGGCCGCGCCGTTCGTGGGTGGCGCGGTGCTGCTGGCGGGCGCCTTCAAATGGTTCACCGACGGCGCCAAGCGCAAGCGCAGCGAAATCCGCGACAAGCGCGGCGCCTTCGAAGCGGAACTGCGCAAGCAGCTGGAATCGGCCGAGCACACGTTTAACACCCAGCTCGACCTGGTGGCGCAGGGCTTCCGCGATTCCGCCGAACAGATCCTGACGCCGCTGCTGCTGGAAGCGGAAGCAGCCGGCCGCGTGCCCGGCATGCGCCAGCGCATCGCCGACCGCGTGATCACCCAGGCGCAGGCGGCCATCCGCCAGCTCGACGCCGAACTGCGCAAATAATTTCTGCGCCTGGTGCTGCAGCCAGATGCAGCCAGGTGCCGCTTCATGCACCCCGCTGCAACCTGGCCCTGTTTGGTGTTTGGTGTTTGGTGTTTGCTGTTGCTGTTCCTGCCGCTCGCTGCTTGCTGCTCGCTGCATGCTGTTTTGCTGCAGATCAGTGCTGCAGCTCAGTGCCGCAGCTCAGTGTCTCAGCTCAGTGCCGCCTAGTGCAGGTTGCGCGCGATGATGCCGTCGGCGGCGGTGGCGGCCTGTTGCAGCGGTTGCGACAGCGCGGCGGTCGTGTACACCGGGCTCGACGGCATGGCCGCGCCCAGCACCGGGCCGTCGGTGCGGCTGATGTCCACTTTCACGGTCGTGGACAGGCCGATGCGCAGCGGGTGGGCGCGCAGTTCCTGCGGATCGAGCGCGATGCGCACGGGCAGGCGCTGCACCACCTTGATCCAGTTGCCGCTGGCGTTTTGCGCCGGCAGCAGCGAGAACGCGCTGCCGGTGCCGGCCGACAGGCCCACCACCTTGCCGTGGAATGCCACCTTGCCGCCGTACATGTCCGCTTCCACCGCGGCCGGCTGGCCCACGCGGATGTCGCGCAATTCCGATTCCTTGAAGTTGGCGTCCACCCACAGCTGGTCGAGCGGCACGATCGACAGCAGCGGCGTGCCCGGCGTGGCGCGCGCGCCCACCTGCACCGCGCGCTTGGCCACGTAGCCGGACACGGGAGCGACGATGGTGTTGCGGCGCGCGGCCAGCCACGCCTGCTCGTAGTCGGCCTTGGCCGCCAGCACGTCCGGGTGGCGCGCCACGTCCACGCCGGCCACCGACGCCTGCGCCGCCTGGCCCTGTTTCACGGCCACGGCCACCGCCGCACGGGCGTTGGCGACAGCCTGGCGCGCGTGTTCCACTTCCTCGCCCGATAGCGTGTGGTCGGCCGCCAGCGGCACGCGGCGCGCCAGGTCGTTCTCGGCCGAGGCCAGTTCCAGCTTGCGCAGCGCGACCACGGCGTCGTATTGCGCCACGTCCGCGTAGCGCGTGCGCTGCTGGCGCACGGCGGCGCCCAGTCTGGCGTCGGCCTGGGCCAGCGCCACGTCGGCGTCGGCCGCGTCCAGCGTGACCAGCGGCGCGCCGGCCTGCACCATCTGCGTTTCGTCGGCGCGGATGTCGGTGACGTTGCCCGTCACCTGCGACGACAGGTTGACCAGGTTGCCGCCCACGTAGGCGTTGTCGGTCTCCTGGATGTTCGACAGCACCAGCTGGTAGTACGCCGCATAGGCGCCGCCGGCGGCCAGGAAGAACAGCGTGATGCCGGCCAGGACGGTGTTGCGCTTCTTGTTATTCGGTTGCGTGGTTTCGGTAGTCATCATTAGCTCGGTTGGTTGACCCGATGCACCGGGGCCGGACCCCGTGCGGGTCCGGCCCCATGGCCCAGGGGTGCGGTTGAGATTATTTCAGTGCGGTGGCCAGCGGCGCCTGCTCGTGGTAGCCGCCGCCCAGTGAATTGATCAGCGCCACCTCGGACAGCCGTTGTACTTGCTGCAGGTACAGGTCGGCGTCGCGCTGGCGCAGCACGGCCAGTTGGGCATTGAGCACGCTGGCGTTGTCTGCCAGGCCGCGTTGCAGGCGCGCCTGCGCGGTCGCCAGTTGCGCGCGCGCTTCCAGCGTGGCCGCCTGCTGCTCGGCGATCTGCCGTTCCACGCCCTGCACCTGCAGCGCGTCCTGCGCCACGTCGCGCACGGCGTCCACGATGGCCTGGTTGTATTCGGCAATGCGGGCGTTGCGGGCAGTGCGCGCGCCGTCCAGCTGGGCGTCGAGCCGGCGGCTGTCGAACAGGGGCAGCGTCAGCGTCGGTCCCACGTAAAAAGTGCGGCTGGCCGCCTGCAGCAGCTTTTCCACCCTGATGGTGTCGAGACCGATCGAGCCGGTGAGGTCGAGGTCCGGATAAAACGCGGCCTGGGCGGCATCGATGCGGCTGATCGACGCTTCGAGCTTCCAGCGCGCGGCCTGCAGGTCGGGCCGGCGGGCCAGCAGTTCGATGCCCAGCCGCGCGGGCAGGGCGTGCGGCGCGGCCGTCGCCGGCACCGGCTTGAGGTCGGCCAGCGCCGCGTGGTCGGCGCCAATGAGGGCGCGCAGCGCTTCGCGTTCGTGGCCGAGGTCGGCATCGAGTTGGGCCTTCTGCTTGCGCAGCAGGTTCAGGTCCGCCTGCGCCGCGTGGCGGGCGTCGGCATTGGCCAGGCCGTTGGCGATGCGGCGGGCCTGGTCGTCCACCAGCGCGGCTTGCGCCGTGGTCAGCTGGTCGAGGTTGTCGCGGCGGGCAAAATCGCCTTGCAATCTGAAGTAGCTCTGGGCGACGGCGGCGGCCAGCGCCTGTTCGGCCTGCGCATACGCGGCGCGGTCGGCGTTCAGGACGCCCACGGCGGCGGCCACCTGCGCGCGGTTCTTGCCCCACCAGTCGAAGTTGTAGCGCGCTTCCAGGCGCAGCGTTTCGGCGGTGAAGGTGGCGCCGCCGATCGGCTCGGGGAACAGCCCGGTGCCGGAATAGCGCTGGCGGTTGGCGTTGGCGTAGCCGGCCAGCTCGATGCCCGCGTCGGCCATGCTGCGCGACAGTTCCGAGCGCGCGGTGCCGATGCGCGCGGCCGCCGTTTCCAGCGTGGGGGCGCTGGCGAGCGCCTGCGCCATCAGGGCGTCGAGCTGCGCGTCATGGTATGCGGTCCACCAGCGGGCGGCGGGCCAGCCTTCGCGCGCCAGCTTGATGTCGGCGGTGACGTCGGCCGCGGCGATGTCGCGCCGGGCCGGGGTGGGCGCTTCCGGCGGGATGGCGGCGCAGCCGGCCAGCAGTATGGCCAGCGCGATGGGTAACGGTTTGAACATTGGCAGCAGTGGGTTCACGGTGGTGTCATCCTGGTTAATCGTGGGCGGCGTGCACGTCCACCGGCGCGGCGTGCCTGGCGGCGGGGCGTATCAGCAGCAGCAGCGGCAGCACGCACAAGGTCAGGATCAGCATCAACCAGAAGTCGTCCACGTACGCGATCATCGACGCCTGGCGCGTGATCTCGTTGTTGAGCAGCGCCGCGCCCTGCGGCGTGGCCAGGTTGCCCAGGACGTCAGGATTGGCGATGGTGATTTTTTCCGTCAGCGCCGCGTGCATGGTTTGCGTGTTGCGCACCAGGAGCGTTTGCACCAGGGCGATGCCGATCGAGCTGCCGATATTGCGCATCAGGCTGTAGATGGCCGTGCCTTCGGCGCGCATCTCGGGCGACAGCGTGGCAAACGTGGCGGCCGACAGCGGCACGAACACCAGTCCCAGTCCCAGGCCCTGGATCACGCCGGGCCACACGATGTCGCTTTGCGACAGCACCAGCGTGTAGTGCGTCATCTGCCACAGCGAGAATGCGGTGATGGCAAAGCCGGCGCCCAGCAGCAGGCGCAGGTCGATCCGGCCCACCAGTTTGCCGACGACCATCATCGCAATCATGGTGCCGATGCCGGACGGCGCGGTCACCAGGCCCGCCACGGCGGCCGGGTAGCCCATCAGGCTTTGCAGCATGGTGGGCGTGAGCGCGCGCGTGGCAAACAGCACCAGGCCCACGATGAAGATGAACAGCAGGCCGCTCACGTAATTGGCGTTTTTCAGCAGCCGGTAGTCGAAGAACGATTTGCCGGGCGGCTGCATGGCCGTGTGCACGGCAAAGTAGCTGAACGCCAGCGCCAGCACGATCGCTTCGATCCAGGTTTCGGTGGCCGCGAACCAGTCGTTCTGCTCGCCCCGGTCCAGCAGCATCTGCAGCGCGCCGATGGCCAGGCTCAGGGTAATGAAGCCGAAGGCGTCGAACTTCATCTTGCGCGGCGCGGACGTGGCGCCGATGTAGCGCCAGATGCCGTAAAACGCCAGCGCGCCCACCGGCACGTTGATGAAGAACACCCAGCGCCAGTTGTAGGCGTCCGTCAGCCAGCCGCCCAGCGTGGGGCCCAGGATCGGGCCGATCATCACGCCCATGCCCCACACGGCCATGGCCGACCCGTGTTTTTCGCGCGGGTTGATGTCGAGCAGCGTGGCCTGCGACAGCGGCACCAGGGCCGCGCCGAACACGCCCTGCAGCATGCGGGCAGCAACGATTTCGGTCAGGTTCATCGACAGCCCGCACAGCACCGAGGCCAAGGTAAAACCGGCGACGGCAGTGAGAAAGATATTTTTCAGGCCGAAGCGGTCGCACAGCCAGCCCGTGAGCGGGGTGGCGATCGCGGTGGCCACGATGAACGACGTCAGCACCCAGGTGATCTGGTCCTGCGACGCCGACAGGCTGCCCTGCATATGGGGCAGGGCGACGTTGGCAATGGTGCCGTCCAGCGCCTGGATGATGGTGGCCAGCATGATCGACACGGTGATCATGGTGCGGTTGATATCGCCTCCGCCCGGAACGGCTGCCACGTCGCTCATATGCCCGTCTCTATATCGCTTTGCATTTTTTCCAGGAACCCGGTGACGATGGCGAGGACTGCCGGATCGGCCCGGGACAGCAATTCCGTGCGCACCACGTCCGCTTCCTGCTTCACGCTTTCATACACGGTCCAGCCGGCGTCAGTCAGGCTCAGCAGCTTGACGCGGCGGTCGGTGGCCGACGGCGTGCGCAGCATGTAGCCCGCCTTGACCAGGCGGTCGATGGTGGCCACCATGGTGGGATCTTCAACGCCCACGCGGGCGGCCAGGCGGGTTTGCGACGGCGGCTCCGTTTCCTTGGCGGTCAGGGCAATCGCCATCCAGCTCGACTGGCTGATGCCGAGGTGGCGCAGCCGGCGGTCCACGGCCACGCGCCAGGCGCGCGCGCTGCCATGCAGGGCGGCGGAAAACCGTTCTTCGATGGTCGGCATAATGTTCGGTTACGAATGGTTAGGTGTCGAACGATTATTGTAGCAGGTTCGATGGTAATCGGAAAGATTTGCCCAGCCTTGGTATCATGCCGGTTAGCCTTAATTGAAGACACGGCGTTACGCCGATACAGGAGAATTATTTGCAAAGCAAAATTGTGATCGTAGGTGGCGGCGCAGGCGGGCTCGAACTCGCCTGCAAGCTGGGCCGCAAGATGCCGGGGTCGGTGATGCTCGTGGATAGCCGCCTGTACCATATCTGGAAGCCGTCGCTGCACGAAGTGGCAGCCGGCACCCTCGATGTGCACCAGGAAGGCTTGTCCTACCAGATGCTGGCGCACGACAACGGTTTTACGTTCGCGTACGGGCCCATGCTGGCGCTCGACGCCGAACGCCGCACCATGACCATCGGCGCCATCAGCAGCGGCGACGACCGCGACGAAGTCGTGCTGCCGCAGCGCGAAGTGACGTTCGAATCGCTGGTGATCGCGGTGGGCAGCACGTCGAATTACTTCGGCGTGCCGGGCGCGGCGGAAAACACCATTTCGCTCAACGCCACCGAGGATGCGGAACGTTTCCGCCTGACGCTGCTGAAACTGCTCACGCTGGCGTCGCTGCAAAAAGGCCATAACCCGAACGCGGGCGTGGACGTGGTGATCATCGGCGGCGGCGCCACCGGCGTCGAGCTGGCGGCCGAACTGCGCGAGGCCAGCGGCGTGTACGCCACGTACGGCTACGGCCAGCTCAAGGCCGAGCGCGATATCCGCATCACCTTGCTGGAAGGCGCGCCGCGCATTCTGGCCCCGCTGCCGGAAAAAGTGTCGAGCGCCGCGCTCGAGCTGCTCAACAAGCGCGCCGTGAAAGTGGTGACCGACACCCGCGTGACGGCCATTGCCCCGGACGGCGTGACCGCCGGCGACATCGTCTATCCGTCGCAGCTGACCGTGTGGGCGGCCGGCATCAAGGCCCCGGATTTTCTGAAGGAACTGGGGTTGCCCACGGTGCGCTCGGGCGCGCTGGACGTGGACCAGCATCTGCAGGTCAAGGGCGTGCCGGGCATTTATGCGCTGGGCGACTGCGCCGCGTGCATCGGTCCCGACGGCAAACCGGTGCCGCCGCGCGCCCAGGCGGCGCACCAGCAGGCCGATTACCTGCTCGAGACGTTCCTGCGCCAGCGCGACGGCAAGCCGGCGCAGACCAAACCGTACGAATACCGCGACTACGGTTCGCTGGTGTCGTTCGGCCAGACCACGTCCGTGGGTAGCCTGATGGGTTCGCTCAAGGGATTGAGCTGGTTCGTGGAAGGGTTCGTGGCGCGGCTGATGTACGTGAGCTTGCACCTGCTGCACCACAAGGCCGTGCTGGGCACGGTGCGCACGGGCGTGCTGGCCGTGGCGCGTTTCCTGATCAAGCGCACCACGCCGCTGGTCAAACTGCACTGATTGGACCGCGGCCCACCTGCGGCGCCGCGGGCTGCAGGCGGGCCGCGGCCTGGCGCGACGCCAGGCTGAGGTCCGGTCCCGGTCCCGGTTACGTCTGGGCCGGCTTCGGCAGGATCAGGGTGAGGGTGGCGCCGCCGTTCAGGCCGGGCGCCAGCGTGAGGGTGCCGCCCAGGTAGGCGGCGCGCTCGCGCGCCATGCGCAGCCCGAACTTGGTCGTGGCCTGCTCGGCGCTGTGCGGGTTGGTCAGACCCTGGCCGTTGTCCTTGACCGTCATCATGACTTCATCTTCATTGTCGTCCACGATCACGTCCACCTCGGTGGCGTGGGCATGGGCCACGATGTTGCGCAGCGCTTCCTCCAGCGTGTGCAGCAGCACGATGCCGTGGCTGCGCGGGCAATCGAGCTCGTCGTCCGGGAGGCTGCTGCGGGACTGGATGTCGTGCTGGGCGCCAAATTGCTCCACCAGTTCGCCCAGCGCCACGCGCACCCCGAGAAACTCGAGCTTGTCGTTCCACAGCTTGATCTGCATCTGGCGGTTGGTCTCGACGATCTGGTTCAGCAGTTTTTTCATGTGACCGGCGCGGTCCTGCAGCGCCTGGTCTTCGGGCAGCTTTTGCATCAGCAGGCCCAGATGCATGGTGAGTGCCGTCAGCGACGAGCCCAGGCTGTCGTGCAGCTGGCGCGACAGCGAGCGGCGTTCATTGTCCCAGCAGGTGTGGACGTGACCGAGCAGTTCGCTCAAATCGGCGCTGCGCTGGGCGTCTGGATGTTCTTGTGGGACCGGTGCGGACATGGTTTTCTCTGTTTGAATAGAAAGACTTAGTGTAAGTAGTCAATAAGGAGTCTCGCCAACGATGATACCCGAGCTTTGCCTTGGAGGGCGCTCCGATTGGTTTTTTAACACCATCGTCCTACTGCCGCGCAGGTTCCTGGGCACAAGTACCAATTACTTCCATCAACTGTTCGATATCGACCGGCTTGACCAGGTGGCGGTCGAAGCCTGCGTCCATCACGCGTTTCAGGTCGTCCGCCAGGCCGTAGCCGGTCAGCGCGATCAGCTTGATGTGGCGCGTCGCGGGATCGGCCCGCAGGCGGCGCGCCACCTCGTAGCCGTCGATGCCGGGCAGGCCGATATCGACCAGTGCCAGGTCGGGCCGGAACTCGCGCACGGCGTCCAGGCCGCGCAGACCGTCTTCGGCGGCGCGCACCTGATAACCGTAGCAGCCCAGCATCATCGACATCATTTCGCGGCCGTCTTCGTTGTCTTCGATGAGCACCAGCGTCGGTTTGCCGTCGCCGGCGGGGGCTGCGGGCGCGGCCGTTTCGGCCTGGCGGGCGATGCGGGGCAGGCGCAAGGTGAATGTGCTGCCGCCGCCCGGGCCCTTGCTGTCGGCCTCGATTTCGCCGCCGTGCAGGTCGGTCAGGCGCCGCACCAGCGACAGGCCGATGCCGAGGCCGCCCTGCGAGCGGTCCAGCGTGCTGGCGCCCTGGACGAACACGTCAAACACATGGGGCAGCAGGTCGGCGGCAATGCCGACACCGCTGTCGCGCACGCTGAGCACGACCTCGTCGTCCTCGGCCCAGGTGCGCACTTCGATGCGGCCGCCGGCCGGCGTGTATTTGAGGGCGTTGTCGATCAGGTTGCTGATGATTTGTTCCAGGCGGGTGGCGTCGCCCTGGACCCAGCCGGCCTCGAGGTTTTGCTCCAGTTCGTAATCAAAGCTGCGGCCCGTGGCGCGGAAGGTTTCCAGCGAGCCGGCCACCAGCGCGGCCAGGTCCAGCGGCGCGCGGTTGAGCAGGATCTTGCCCGACATGGCGCGCGACAGGTCCAGCAGGTCGTCGACGATGCGGCCCAGGTGCTGGCTCTGGCGCTCGATGATTTTTTTGGCGCGGTGCACGCCGTCGGTGGTCACGCCGGGCAGGCCGATCAGCGACGCCGCGCTGCTGATGGCGCTGAGCGGGTTGCGCAGTTCGTGGCCCAGCATGGCCAGGAATTCGTCCTTGGCGTGATTCTGGCGCTCGGCCACCTGCCGGTCCTCGATCTCGCGCCGCAGGCGCTTGTTCGATGCGGTCAGTTCCGTGGTGCGCTGGCTCAGTTCGCGCGCCTGCTTTTTCAGTTCCTCGTTTTTCATGGCCAGCGCCACGAACACGGAGATCTTGGCGTACAGGATTTGCGGAATCACGGGCGTGAACAGGAAATCGACAGCGCCGCGCTGGTAAGCCTTCAGGCGGTCTAGCTCGTCGGCCAGGAAGGCGGTGATGAAAATGATGGGGATGTCGGCCGATCGCGCCCGCTGGTGGATCGCTTCGGCCGTTTCGAAACCGTCCATGCCGGGCATGTTGACGTCAAGCAGGATGACGGCGAAATCGTGCATCAGCACCTGGCGCAGCGCCTCCT
>JBEVMD010000282.1:0-10741 GCA_040508835.1 Duganella sp.
CGGCCCAGCGGATCGGCGTAACGCGGGTCGAAGCCGACCTGGTGGCCCGACGACGCGCGCAGCGACAGCGGTGGATTGCGGTCGGCCAGGTTTTTCACGCCGGCGCGCAGGCTGATCGCCTTGGTGACGGTCCACTTGCCTTGCCAGTCGAAGGTCAGGTGCGACGGTACTTCGATGCGGAAGGTTTCGTTCACACCCTTGTCGAGGTTATACGAAGTGGCCGACGCATCGGTGTAGCCATTGCGGTAGTTGGCGATCAGCGAGTTCGAGAACGGACCGGTATCGAGCGTGGTCGACCAGCGCACGACATGGCGGAACGACACCGAGTCGTCGGCGCCGAAGAAGTTCATGCTGTTGATCCAGACGTCGTTGGTGCCGGCCAGCGTGTAGTCGGCCTTCATCAGGTAGGTGCCGTTCAGGGTGCTGGTGACGTTGCCGAAGCCGAAGCGGTGACGGACGGTGGTTTCCCAGTCGATACCCTGATTGTGGGTCTGGCCGATGTTGATCGACAGGTTCTTGCGCGCCCAGTAAGTCTGGCCGTTACCTGGATCCACGAACGTGGTGAACAGGTCGCGGTACTTGGCGGCATCGCCGAACATCAGCGCTTCCGACACGGATTTCACGGCATCGCGGATGCGCACGTCCCACAGGTCGGCCTGCACCGAGAACGACGAGGTCGGCTCGTAGCGGAAGCCGATGGTGTACTGCTTCGACTTCTCCGGCTTCAGGTCTTCGTTGCCGCCCGCTACCTGGTGGTACTGGGTGACGCCGGTACGGCAATACGCCGAGTTTTCCGCCGCCAGCGCGGCCGGGCAGGCCCACGAACGTGCAGTGTAGCCGTTGGCCGTGATGGGCTGGCCGATGTCCAGCATCGACGGCGCCTTGAAACCGGTGCCGTACGAACCGCGCATCAGGAACGACTGGGTAGGCTGCCAGCGCGCTGACACCTTGTAGGTGTTGGCCGATTCCTTGTTGCCCATGTCGCGATTGGCGACGTGGTTCTTGACCGCTTCGATGGTGTCGTAACGGCCGGCGGCGGTCACTTCGATGGTCTTGGTGATCGGAGCGGCCAGTTCGAAGAACGCGCCGTAGTTGTCGCGTTCCATGTCGTACTTGGCCGGGGTGCTGAAGCCGTAGATGTCGGCCGACGTGGCGTTCGGGCTCTGCTCGTAGTGGTAGTTGCGGTAGTCGCCGCCCACTGCGATGTTCAGTGCGCCTGCTGGCAGCTTGAACAGTTCACGCGAGGCGCGCGCATCGATGCCCTTGAGCGTGGTCGACGCTTCGCGGATCGAACCGTGGAACACCGAGTTGGCAATCAGGGTCTGGGTCGCTGCCGATTGCGCGCCGGCGGGCAGGAACGGGTTGAACGAGTTGTTGGCCAACATGTTGCGGAACGCCGTGTTCTGCACGTAGCCGCCTTCGTAGCTCTCGTCGATCGAGTTTTGCGACCAGGTCAGGCCGGTGCCGAAGTTCCAGGCGCCGATGTCGCCTTCCGCGCCCAGCACGAAGTTCTTCGACTCGGTGATGGTATTGCTGTCGCGGTTACCCCAGTCGAACGTGCGATAGCTGGCCGACGCCGTGGTCATGTTGGCGATCTGGTATGGCGTCAGGTAAGGCGCAACGTACGTGTTGTACAGCGGCGTGCCCTTGGCGATGGCGATCGACGCGGTGTTGGGCGCGATGCTGGCGGTCAGGTCCAGGCGCGAGTAGGCGGCTTCGGCAAACACTTCGATGCTGTCGGTCGCGCGGTAGGTGGCTTTGCCGAAGAAGCTGTCGCGTTTGCTTTGTGGGACGATCTCGACGGTCGAACCGGAATCGAAACCGCAGTTGGTCACGGTGGCGGTGTTGTTGTACGACGGCTGGTTCAACGGACCGCAGTTGCCGTTACGGTTCAGGTAGGGATTGAAGCCGACGGTGCTGGTAACCGCTTTGCCCGCTGCATCGACGCCGTCGTTGTAGTTGACTGCCACGTTGGCTGGCGCCGACGAAGTGCTCGAACGGTCGTGCACGTAGCGGTTGCCGTTCCAGCTGAACGGAATGAACGAGCTGCGCGCGAAATCGCGGTCGGCCGCTTTCAGGCCCGTCTGGTCGTCGTGACGTGCCGACAGCATGACGTTGTAGCGGTTTTCTTCCAGGTCGCCAAAGCCGAAGGTGGCGCTGACATAGTCGCCGCCGCCGGCGCGGCTCTGGCCCGGCTGGCTCCAGTTGCCTTCAACGGTGCCGCCTTGCAGATTTTTCTTCAGAATGAAGTTGATGACGCCAGCGATGGCGTCCGAGCCGTACAGGGCCGAAGCGCCGTCGGTCAGGATCTCGACGCGTTCAACCGCGCTCATCGGAATGGCGTTCAGGTTGATCGCGGAGCCCGAGCCTTGCGGCGCGATGCGGCGGCCGTTCAGCAGCACCAGCGTGTATTCCTCGCCGATGCCGTGGATCGACGCCGACACGCGGCCACCGGAGTTCGAACCGGCTGCGGTCGCGGCAATGGTGAAACCTTGCATCGATGGCAGTGCCTGCACCAGCTCGGCTACCGAGGTGGCGCCGGTTTTGGCGATCTGTTCGGTGGTCAGGCGCTGGACCGGCAACGCGCCTTCCACGTTGATGCGCTTGATCGCGGAGCCGGTGATTTCCACTTTCTGGACGGCTTGCTCTTGTGCGGATGCCTGGCCTGCGAACAGTGTGGAACCGGCCAAGACTGCGAGTGCCATGCGCACGGATTGCACGCCAGCTTTCTCTTGTAATTTCATTCTTACTCCCTGCTATATGGTTTTAATTACCTGAGCAAGGAATGCATGACGCCCCCTTAGCCCGGCAGGCAGGGATTATGTAACGTGCACGTCATATGGTGGCGCAAAAGCATAGTCATCCTGACAACAAATTAAAACAAAGTGCTTACAAACAGAGAATGTTTAATATTTCGATCTGTACATTAAATTTTATACCGTCAAAAAAAGGTATGACCGTGGGCAATTGTGGCGTACTTACCACATGCCAATACCGAAAAACTCAGTAAACGTCGCGCTGGTAGCGCCGGGCGGCGATCAGGAGATCGAGTTGCCCGCGACCGAGCACCTGTTCCAGCACTTGATCGACGCCGGCCGCCATCCCGTCCAGGCTGCCGCACACGTAAATTGCCGCGCCGGCGGCTACCCACGCCTGCAGCTCGGCCGCCTGCTCGGCCAGCCGGTGCTGGACGTAACGCCGCTCGGCCTGGTCGCGCGAGAACACCAGGTCGAGTTTTTCCAGCACGCCGCGCGTGTGCCACAGCCGCAGCTCGTCGCCATAGTGCGTGTCGTGCGCGGCGTTGCGCTCGCCGAACAGCAGCCAGTTGCGCTGGCGGCTGGTGCGGGCGCGGGTCTTGAGGTGGCCGCGCAGGCCGGCAATGCCGCTGCCGTTGCCGATCAGGATCAAATGACGCTGCGCATTGTCCTCCAGCCGGAAGCGGCGGTGCGCGCGCAGGCGCAAGTCGATGGTGTCGCCCACGGCAGCCTGCTGCGTGAGCCAGCCCGACGCCACGCCGTGGCTGCCGTCGTCGTGGCGGTGCAGGCGCACCAGCAACTGCACGCTGCCGTCGGCGGGAATCGATGCGATCGAATATTCGCGCGCGCGGTCCGGCGCGGCCGGCGCCGCGACCTGCACCAGGTCGCCCGATTCCCAGACCGGCAAATCGCCCGGCGGCGTCAATTCCAGGTGGTACACGGGGGCGCCGGCGCTGCCCGGATTGAGGTGCACGCGCCGCGCCAGGCGCCACGGCCGATAGGCCGGCGCGCTCCAGTCGGGCGCGTCGCTGGTGCCGGCCAGGTGGCTCAGCTGCTGGCGCCATTGCCCGATGGCGGCGTCGGCGCTGCGGTCGACGTCGATGCGCGGAAACAATGCCTGCGCGCCCTGCGCCTGCAGCCACGCGTCCAGCGCGCGGCCGAAACCGCAGAACTGGCGATACATGCTGTCGCCGAGCGCCAGCACCGCGTAATGCAGGTGCGCCAGCGGCAGCGACGTGGTCATTAAACGCCCGGCAAAGGCGGCGGCCGCGTCGGGCGCGTCGCCCTCGCCGTAGGTGCTGACCAAAAACAGCACCCGTTCGGCGCCCTGCAAATCGTGCGCGTGCAGGTCCGACAATTCGGTCGACCGCGCGGCAATGCCGGCCAGCCGCAGCGTGGCCAGGGTCTGCCCTGCCAGCTCTTCGGCATTGCCGGTCTGGCTGGCGTAGGCCACGATCCAGCCCGGGTCGGCAGCGGCCTCGGCGTTGTCATGCGCGGCGGCGCGGCGCTTGCGGCGCTGGCGCAGATACGGCATCAGGCATACCAGGCCATAGCTGGCGGCCATGGCGGCAATCAGCATCCATCGGGTGGGGTCATTCGTCCAGATCATTCGTCCAGCATGCCGCGTAAATGGGTGCTCATAGTTTCGTGGTAGGTGGCGCGGCCGTCGGCGCCGATGATGCGTGCGACAAAGCGGGCGGCCAGGCCCTGGCGTTCGGCCAGCGCCAGCCCGTCCACCGGACCGAGCACGGTAAGCGCGGTGGACCAGGCGTCGGCGGCCATGCATTGCGGGTGGATCACGGTGACCGACGCCAGGTCGTTGGCAATCGGCATGCCGCTGCGCGGGTCGATGGTGTGCGCGTAACGGCGGCCGCCGCGCTCGAAATAACGGCGGTAGTCGCCGGACGTGGCCACGGCCAGGCCGTGCAGCGCCAGCACCAGTTGCTGCGGTCCCTGTTCCACCTGCTCCAGCGCCACCCACCACGGCTGGCCGTCGGGCTTGACGCCGGCGCCGCGCAACTCGCCGCCCACTTCCACGACAAAGTGCAGCAGACCCAGGCTTTTCAGGTAATACGCGAGGCGGTCCACGCCATAGCCCTTGGCCACGGCCGACAGGTCGAGCGCGATGCCGCCCGGCTGCAACACGCGGCGCGCCGGCGCCGGTTCCAGCGCGAACTGCGCGCGGGCCGCAGCCAGCCGGGCACGCGCGGCGTCGACCTGGTCCGGAGCGGGCGCGGAAAAATCGGGCTTATCGAAGCGGCCATGGGGGCCGAAGCCCCACAGGTCGACCAGGCTGCCGGCGCACGGATCGCAGGCGCCGCCCGAGGCGCGCGCCACGTCCAGCGCAAACGACAGCACGTCGTAAAAGGCGGGCGGCAAGGCATGCCAGCTGCCCGCTGCGGCCCGGTTGTAGCGGCCGAGGTTGGAATCGCTTTCCCAGTGGCTCATTTCCGCCACCACATGATCGAGCTGCTGCTGCAGCCCGTGCTGCACCGCTGCAGCAGCGAGCGCCGGCGCGGCCACCAGCCGCACCGACCAGCTGGTGCCCATGCTGCGGCCCGCGAAGTCATGAATGACGCCGCCGGCGGGCGCCGGGTCGCCGGCAATCTGGTGCGGCAGGATCACCCGGCGCATCGCCTCTGTCATCGCCTTATTCCGGCAGGATTTCGATGGTGGCGGCGTAGGTGGCGCGGCGCGCCGGCATCTGCGGCGGCTGCCCCGGTTTCGGCGGCGTGGCGGCCGGCCAGCTGCTGCTGATCATGTACATGCCGGCGGCCGGCAAGGTCAGGGTCAGCTCGCCCTTGGCGTCGGTGGACTGGCGGATCTCGCCCAGCGTGCCGCGATAGCGCACGCCGCCCGGGATCAGGCTGACTGCCTGGTTGGCGGCCGGTTTGCCGTCGAGCAGGAACCGCCACGTGGCTTTTTCGCCTGCGCGCAAGTCGTTCGGGTGCGTCACCGGCACCAGCTCCAGGCCGGCGCCGGTGGGCTTGAAGACTGCCATGTCCGGCTCGCCCGTGGTCACGAACGTTTCCAGACGCCCCTGCGTACGCGAGACCTTGAGGTCGGCCGCATCGGCCGGCACGTCCTTGGCAAAAGTCTCTTCGGTACCGCGGAAGCGCTTCATCTCGCCGGCCTTGTCCTTGTAGCTGGCAAACACGTTCTGCGACACCAGCGCCACCTTGTAGGTGCCCGGCTTGGGCAGCTTGAGGTCGAAACTGTTGCGCAGCTTGCCGCTGGCGACGTTTTGCATGTCCACCTTGGCGCCGTCCGGGCCGGTGATGGTAATGCCATCGAGCTTGAGCGGCATGTGGTCGACATCGAACAGGCCTTCGGAGATGGCGGCGTCGATGGTGACCCAGTTGTCGCGGCTTTCCACGACGGTGGACGATGGCAGCAGCCACGGCTTGTGCGCATGGGCGCTGAAGGAGGCGCCGGCCAGTGCCAGCGCCAGGGTCAGCAACAACGGGGATTTGTGCAGTGTGGTCATGTGAAGTTCCTGATTATGGTTTGAGTTGGACCACGACCGCGCCCAGTTCTTCCTTGCCCTGGCCGGTGACTTGTTGCGCCGATTTCGGCGGCCATTGCAGCGGCACTTTCACCACTTCGCGTCCGCCCGCTTCGCGCGCCGCTTCCACCAGCAAGGTGTACTGGCCGGCCGGCAGCTTGTCGAGCGCAGCCTTGGCGGCGGGGAACGTCAACGCGATTTCGCCCGGGGCCTTGGTGGCGCCGCTGACGCCGTCGAGCGGCATGGCGACGTCGCGACCGGTCTTGCGCCACCACTGGCGCATGTCCTTGAGCCACTTGGTGCCGGCGTTATCCTTCTTGCCCGTGTCGTACAGCACGGCCAGGTTGGTGACCACTTTCTGGTCGGCGTTTTCCAGCCACGCGGCAATATACGGGCGGTGGTATTCGGCAACGTTCAGCTGCGGCACGTCGATTTTAAGGGCCAGATCGGCGCCCATGGCCGCAGCGCTGGCCAGTGGCAGACTGAGGGCGATCGAATAACGTAATTTCATGGAGGTCCTGTCGCGGGATAAGTAGGGTTAATGGATGAACAGCAGTGCAATTACGATGGGTATCACGACACCGAGGCCCACCATCGGCCAGGTGAACGGCCGCTTGGCCGCATGGAACTTCAAAATCAGGAAACCGGTCACGCAGAACACCAGGCACATCACGGCAAAGATATCGATGAACCAGTTCCAGGCCGCGCCCGTGTTGCGGCCCTTGTGGACATCGTTGAGCCAGGAAATCCAGCCGCGGTCGGTTTTTTCGTATTCGGCCGCGCCCTGCTCCAGGTCGATGCGCACCCAGGCGTCGCCGCCAGCGCGCGGCATGGCCAGATACACTTCGTCGGCCGACCATTCGGCCACGCGCCCGCCAGCCTGCACCTGCCAGGTGGCGCCCAGCCACGCCTCGGCTGCGGCCGGCAGCGGATGCTTGGCGCCGTCGTGCGCCTGCGCGTAGGTGCGCAATTGCGCTACCAGCGCGGCCGGCGCCGTGGCCTGCTGGCGCGTGATGGTGGGTTGGGCTTCGATTTGCGAGGCGTGGTTGAGCGTGATGCCGGTGATGGCAAACAAAAACATGCCCAGCAAGCAGGTCGCCGAGCTGATCCAATGCCACTGGTGCAAGTGCTTGAGCCAGACGGCGCGGCTGGCCTGGGCGGCTTGGGGTGCGCTCACGAGGGAAATCCTTCAATTGGGAAAATTACTGTGCCTTCCGTACAGACACAAACATAAATGATAATAATTATCATTTAGGAAGTCAATCGGTGCGATGTAACTATTCTGTAAAGTTTGGATGGGTGCTTAGGTGTGTGTGCTAACGGAGCCGCCGGCCAGACCGGGATAGGCTCCCGCAATACCCATATCCACCCCATTTGCCGGAGGCGCACCATGCCACTGTATTCGCAAGACCAGATCCAGACTATTGCCGCCAAGATCAAGGACGTCCGTTTCGGAATGTTCACCACGTACGATGCCGAACACCTGCTGACCAGCCGCCCGCTGACCACGCAGCAGATCGACAACGAAGGCAACCTGTGGTTTTTTGCCAGCGACGAGGCCGCGTTCACGCTGGACCTGCCCCAGCACCCCGACGTGAACATCAGTTTTTCCGACCCCGAACGCCAGTTATACCTGTCGGTGTCCGGTCACGCCTACCTGCTCAAGGACAAGGCCAAGGCGCGCGAACTGTGGACCCCGGCCGCGCGCAGCTGGTTCCCGAAAGGCGTGGACGACCCGCACCTGTCGCTGATCCGCGTGCGCATCCAGTCCGCCGAGTACTGGGATGCCGGCGCCAGCAAGATGAAGCAACTGGTGCAGAAGGCCCGCACCGCCATCACCGGCCGCTCGCCGATCCACATGGGCCAGGCGACCACGATCTGCCTGTAGGCGCGACCGATCGCCGTGGCAGCCGGCTGACCGTTATCGGCCAGCGGCCGGTCGTCCACCGCCATATCGATTTGAAGCCACCCGAAGGCAAACGGGCGCCGGCACCGTGGCGGCGCGGGCGCCCGTCATGGTCCCGATCACGATTTCGACCGCCCGGTGCGCCCGCCCTTGCCGCCGCTGCTGTCGTCGCTATCGCCCGCGCCCGACCCGCTGCGGCTGCCGCCGGTGGCGCTTTGGCTGCTGCGGTCGTTCTTGTGGCTCATCGAGCCCGCTCGGCGCGCTTCTTCGGACGTGAATTCATGCGCCGTGCCCTTCTCGTGCGCGGCGCGCCCGCCCTCGGACGCGATTTCACGCTGCTGGTCGGGGTTCATGGCGGCAAAGCCGCGCTTCTTGCCGCCCTGACTGCTCCCCTGCTTGCTTCCTTGATTATTGCCCTGGTCGTTGGTGGCCATGATGCTCTCCTTCGCTTGAGATTAACCCTGCCTGTTGCGCAGGTGCTTACAGCGTAGTGCACCAATTTGGCCATGCAAATAGGAGTCGCCCAGACACCCATGTAGGATCATTCCGGGTACCGGTTATGCCCTGTGACCGAGTAGCGGGCAACTGCGCTAACCGCTTTTGCGATCCCGGCCGCCAGCCAAGCCCACTGCCGGCGGCCCTTACGCCGGCTTGACCGGCACCTGCACCACGGTGTCGCCGCTGGTGACGAACAACCGCTCGCCGGGCTCGGGCGCCACCGCGTGGCCGCCCGTGAAAGCGCCGAACGCGGGCAGCATGATGCGCCGCTCGTCGGCCAGAAAGCACGGCAACAGCAGCGACTCCCAGCCGGCGCGCAAGCGGTACACGGGATGGACGTGGCCGGCCATCAGGTAACCGGTCGCTTCCAGGTCGGGATGGTGGCAGAACGCGAACGGTCCCATGCGCATCGGTTCGTCCGCCATGGCAATCGACAGCCACAGCGGCGGATCGCCCGCGTGCAGGTCGTGGTTGCCGCGCACCAGCGTCAGCAGCAGGCCCGGATGCAGCGCGCGCCAGCGCTGCATGGCCGCCAGCGTGGACACGGCATGCGCGGCCTTGGCGTGCAAAAAATCGCCCAGGAACAAAATCTGGCGCGCGCCGTGGCGGGCCACCAGGCGGTCCAGCGCAGCCAGGTTGGCGGACGTGGTCCCGGCCGGCACCGGCACGCCCAGCGCGCGGAACGACGCCGCCTTGCCGAAGTGGATGTCGGCAATCACCAGCATCTGCTCGCGCGGCCAGTACAGCGCTTTTTCGGGCAGCAGCAGCACCTGCTCGCCCGCCAGCTCGATCGTCAAGGTGCCTGCCGGATGCCGGTGTGCACTCATGGTCCGGCCGCCTTTTCCAGCTCGCGCACCATGCGCGCCACCCGGTCCGACAGTTTTTCGGTGCTCAGTTTTTCGCGGAAGCGCTCGACCATCAGCGCAAAGCCGAACGGCGTGGCGCGCTTGGTCGCATGAAAACTGATATGGCGCGCCTGCAGTTCCTCCAGCGTGGCGCGCAGGCGCGTCAGTTCCAGCTCCTGCTCCAGCACCTCGCGCTGCGCCTGCGTGAGCAGCAGGTTGCCCGCGTCGTGCTGCTGGAACACGGAAAAGAACAGCGCCGACGACGCCTGCAACTGGCGCGCGCTTTTTGGCTGCCCCGGAAAACCCTGGAAGATCAGGCCGGCAATGCGGGCAATCTCGCGAAAGCGCCGCTGCGACAGTTCGGTCGCGTTCAAACTGGCCAGCACATCCTCGAGCAGGTGCTCGGTGCTGAACAGCGCGGCCTCGCCGCCGTGGCCCACGTCGAGCAGTGCGGCCCAGTCCAGTTCCTGGGGCGCGAGCAGCTCGAAGCCGTAGTCGTTGATGGCAATCGAAAACGTCACCGGCGTCACCTTTGCCACGCGCCACGCCAGCAGCGACGCCAGCCCGATGTGCACCGATCGTCCCGCGAACGGAAACATGAACAGGTGCCGCCCTTCCCGGCTGTGCATGGTTTCCACCACCGTGGTGTCGGGCGTGGGCAGCGCCGACCATTTTTGCTGGATCGCCAGCAGCGGCTCGATGGCGCGCATTTCCGGCCCGTCGTAGCGGCCCAGCGTGGCCAGCCGCAGTTGTTCGAGCGCGGCGTGCGCCAGCTCGGACGACATCGGCATCTTGCCGCCCTGCCAGCGCGGCACCGCGCCGCGCGCGCCGGTGGCGCGCCGCACGTACGCGGTCATCTCGTGCAGCCGCACGAATTCCAGGATGCGCCCCGCAAACAAGAAATGGTCGCCCTTGCGCAGGCGCGAGATGAACGATTCCTCCACGCTGCCCAGCCGCCCGCCGCTCACGTATTTCACTTGCAGGCTCGAGTCGGACACGATGGTGCCGATGCCCATGCGGTGGCGGCGGCCGATGGCGGGATCGGGCACGCGATAGACGCCCTCGTCGTCCGGCAGCACGCGCCGGTATTCGGGATACACGGCCAGCGTCTGCCCGCCGCGCGCGACGAAATCGAGCGCCCACTGCCATTCCTCGTCCGTCAGCTCGCGGTACGACCAGGCCGTGCGCACCTCGTCGAACAGTTCCTGCGAACGGAAGCCGCCGCCCAGGG
>JBEVMD010000293.1:0-6582 GCA_040508835.1 Duganella sp.
GCAATCACGGTCCGGTATTCAAAAACCGCATGAGATAACTCGAAATGCTTCGTTCGTGAACATTCGACCAACATCTATTCTTTGCGCATTTCATCTGCAAGGAATGCCATGCCTCTCGCCCCACGCCTGCAACGCACTCTGCAACAAAGCCTGCTTGGCCTGTCCATCACCAGCGCCCTGGTCCTGGCCGGTTGCAGCGATTCCGCCAGGGAACCGATCTCTGCGCCGGCCACTGAGCTGATCAAGAAAAAACCGAACATTGTCTACATCATGGCCGACGACCTCGGCTACTCGGACATCGGCGCGTTTGGCGGCGAGATCGAGACACCGAATCTCGACGCGCTGGTCAACCAGGGGCGCTTGCTCACCAACCACCACACGGGCACCGTGTGCGCCATCACGCGCGCGATGCTGGTGTCGGGCACCGACCACCACCTGGTGGGCGAAGGCAATATGGGCGCGCCCAACGACGAGCGCAAGGGCCTGCCCGGCTACGAGGGTTTTCTGAACGAGAGTTCGCTGTCGTTCGCGCAATTGCTGCGCGACGGCGGCTACCACACGTACATGGCCGGCAAGTGGCACCTGGGTTCGGCCATCGCGGGCGGCGCCGTGACGACCGCCGGCAAGACGCCCGACCAGTGGGGGTTCGAGCACAGCTACGCGTTGCTGGCCGGCGCTGCCGCCAACCACTATGCGCACGAGCGCGAAGGCTCGGCCAACTACACGGAAAACGGCGTATTCGTGCAACCGGGCCAGCCCGGCCAGCCGGGCGGCGCCGGCGCCGAGCCGTTTTATTCCACCGATTTTTATACCAGGCGCCTGATCTCGTACATCGACCAGCACAAGGGCGACGGCAAGCCGTTCTTCGCGTATGCGGCGTTTACGTCGCCGCACTGGCCGCTGCAGGTGCCGGAGCCCTGGCTGTCGAAGTACAAGGGCAAATACGATGCCGGCTACGAGGCTGTGCGCGACGCGCGCATCGCCCGCCAGAAAAAGCTGGGCATCATTCCGGCCGACTTCAAGCCGTACGCGGGCGCGCCGGAAACCACGTCGCGTTCGCCGGCCACGGCCAACTACGGCACGGCCGGCGCGAAATTCATCAACGCCAACAACGGCATGGCCCAGGGGTACACGGAATACGGCGCCGGCAAGGTCAACAAGAAGTGGTCGAGCCTGACGGCGCTCGAGAAAAAAGCGCAAGCGCGCTACATGGAAATCTACGCGGGCATGGTCGATAACCTCGACCACAACATCGGCTTGCTGATCCAGCACCTGAAGGACATCGGCGAATACGACAACACGTACATCATGTTCCAGTCCGATAACGGCGCCGAAGGCTGGCCGATCGACAGCGGCGCCGATCCCCGGCTCACCGACGAAGCCAATGCCACCGAGCCGGTGTATGCCACGCTGGGCACGGACAACGGCGCCCAGGCCGCCAAGCGCCTGCAGTATGGCCTGCGCTGGGCCGAGGTCAGCGCCACGCCGTTCCGCCTGACCAAGGGTTATGCGGGCGAAGGCAGCGTCTCCACGCCGCTGATCGTACGCCTGCCGGGTCAGACCGCGCGCCTGCCCAACCTCAGCGCGCTCACCCACGTTACCGACAACACGGCCACCTTCCTGGCGCTGGCCGGCATCACGCCGCCCACCCAGGCGGCGCCGGCAGCCGTGGACGCGACCGGCGTGGACCGCAACCTGGGCAAGGTGGTGTACAACGGCCGCAACGTGTATCCGGTCACGGGCAAGTCCCTGCTGCCGCTGCTCGACGGCAGCGCCCAGGCGGTGCGCAGAGAACCGCTGGGCCACGAATCGTACGGCCGCGCCTTCCTGATCAGCAGCGACGGCAAATGGAAAGCGTTGTGGAACGAACCGCCCGTGGGCCCGCTCGACGGCCACTGGGAACTGTACGATCTGACCAGCGACCGCGGCGAAACCACCGACATTTCGGCGCAAAACGCGGCGCAGACGCGCACCATGATTGGCCAGTGGCAGGACTTCATGCAACGCGTGGGCGGCGTGGAACCGCTCAAACCGCAGGGCTATTACTGATGCGCCTGAAAAAAGGCGGCGGCGCCCTGGCGCTGCCGGTCGTGCTGGTGGGAGTGCTGGCGCTGCTGGTCACCGTGCTACTGGCGCGCACCAGCGCCGGCAACGCGCTGGCCGGCGGACCATCGGCCCCGCGCCTCGGCAGCGAGCCAGCCTGCGCCGGTTACAGCGGCCTGCCCGCCGGCTGGGGCAGCGATGCGCATGCCGGCATGGTGCGCGTGGACGGCGGCAGTTTTATGTTTGGCAGCGAGCACGGTTATCCCGACGAGCGTCCCGCGCAGCCGGGCGCCACCCGCGTGGCCGGGTTCTGGATCGACCGCACGGAAGTCACGCAAGCGCAGTTTGCCGCCTTCGTGGCAGCCACCGGCTACGTGACCGAGGCGGAACAACAGGGCGCGGGCGTGGTGTTCCACACGCCCACGTCCGACGAGCTGGCGCAGCGCCCGTATGCGTGGTGGACGCTGCAAAAAGGGGCCCGCTGGAATGCTGAGCAAGCACAGACGGCAGGGACGGCGGCAGCGGCCAAGGCAGGGACGACGACCGACGCAACGGCGCCCGGCGGCCACCTGCCCGTCACGCTGGTCACGCAGGCCGACGCGCTGGCCTACGCGCGCTGGCTGGGCCGCGACCTGCCGACCGAGGCCGAATGGGAATACGCGGGCAAGGCCGGCCGCAGCGACGGCCAGCTCGACACGGCGCCAGCCGATGCGCACGGCAAGCCCGCCGCCAACTACTGGCAGGGCGCGTTCCCCCTGTTCGATGCGGCGGCCGACGGCCATGCCGGCGTCGCACCGGTAGGCTGTTACGCGGCCAACGGCTTCGGCCTGTACGACATGATCGGCAACGTGTGGGAGTGGACGCGCGACCCGTACACGGGACCGCGCCAGCCGCACGCCAATGGCGACACGGCCGTGGCGGCCACAGCGGGCGGGTCCACGCGCGCCGCCAATGCAGCGATGGTGATCAAGGGCGGCTCGTTCCTGTGCGCGCCCGATTACTGCGTGCGCTACCGGGCGTCCGCGCGCGAGTCGCAGGAGCGCGACCTGGCGGCCGCGCACATCGGTTTCCGCACGGTGCGCCGCGACTGAGCCTGGCGCAGCATTGATCGCGCGCGCACGCGATCAGGCGTTCAGGCGTTCAGACATCCAGGCGCTCAGGCGCTCAGACTTCAGCGGGCTTCGCCCGGCAACGGCGCCAGTGCCGACACCAGTCCCTGGTCGCGCAGCGCGGTCCAGAACGCCGCGGGCACCACTTCGCGCAGCGCGGCCTGGTCTTCCACCAGGCGCTCGGGACGGCTGGCGCCCGGAATCACGGCCGCCACGGCCGGATGGGCCAGCGCGAACTGCAACGCCGCCGCCTTGATGCTGATGCCGTGCTGCTGCGCCAGCGCTTTCAAACGCGCCACCTTGTCGACGATGGCAGGCGGCGCCTTGGCATATTCGAAATGCGTGCCGCCGGCCAGGATGCCCGAGCTGTACGGGCCACCGACCACGATATCGACCTGCTGCGCAGCGGCAGCCGGCATCAGGCGCTGCAGGGCGCGGTCGTGGTCGAGCAGCGTATAGCGGCCGGCCAGCAGGAAGGCGTCCGGCTTCGGCTCGTCGAGGTCGAGCGTCAGCTCCAGCGGTTCCACGCGATTGACGCCCAGGCCCCAGCCGGCGATCACGCCTTCGTCGCGCAGGCGCGTCAGCACGCGGAAGGCGCCGGTGCGGGCGATTTCGTATTGCGCGATCCAGTCGTCGCCAAAGAAATCCTGGGCCACGTCGTGCACCCAGACGATGTCGAGGCGGTCGGTCTGCAGGCGTTTCAGGCTCGATTCGATCGAGCGCAGCGTGGCGTCGGCGCTGTAGTCGTTGACGATCTTGTTCTTCAGGCCGAATTCGAACAACCCCCCTTTTTCGCCCAGGTCGCGCGCGGTCGGGTCTTCCAGCTCGTCGAGGATGACGCGGCCGATCTTGGTGCTCAGCACATATTCGTCGCGCGGGCGCTTGGCCAGCGCCTCGCCCAGGCGGATCTCGGCCAGGCCGGCGCCGTACAGCGGCGCGGTGTCGAAGTAGCGGATGCCGTGGTCCCACGCGGCATCGACGGTGGCCAGCGCTTCCGCTTCGGGAATGTCGCGGTACATATTGCCCAGCGGCGCGGTGCCGAATCCCAGTGTGCCTTGCAGTTTGATGCTCATGACAGGTTTCCTTTAGATGAGTAAGTGCAGCCAGTGTAGATTGACACAGCCAGACCGTCCAAGACATAATTTGCGTATCTTGAGTCCTTCAAGGTCTAACTAAGGAGTGGTCATGCTCGATATCCGCCAATTGCAGTACTTCGTCACAGTAGCCGAAGAAGAGCATGTGGGGCGCGCCGCCGAACGGCTGCACATTTCGCAGTCGCCGCTGAGCCGCCAAATCGCCCAGCTCGAGGAAAAACTGGGCCTCGCACTGTTCGAGCGCAGCCAGCAACGGATCCGCCTGACGCGCGACGGCCGCACCTTCCTGGCCGAGACCCGCGCCTTTCTGGTCCACGCCACCCGGCTCGAGGCGCTGGCGCGCCGGCTCGGCCGTGGCGACGAGGGCGGCCTGTGCATCGGCTACATCGACAACGCCATGCACTCGGGCGTGCTGCCCGACGGCCTGCGCACGTTGCGGGCCACCCGGCCGCAGGTGCACGTGGCGCTCTACAACATGCATTCGGCCGAGCAGATCGAAGGGCTGCGCCAGCGCAGTCTCGATATCGCGCTGCTGTGCGAACCGCCGGCAGCGGACGACCCCGACCTCGACAGCGCCCTGGTGCTGAGCGATCCGATGCTGCTGGCGCTGCCCGCATCGCACCCGCTGGCCGACCGGGCCACGCTGGCGCCGGGCGACCTGTCGGCGCAGGACTGGATCCTGGTGCGCCACAAGGAAACCGCGCTCAAGCACGACAACTTCATTGCCGAATGCGCGCGGGCGGGCTTTACGCCCAATATCGTGATGGAGGCCACGGAACCGATGACCGCGCTGGGACTGGTGGCAGCGGGCCTGGGCATCGCCATGGTGCAGCACGGATTGCGGCACCAGACCCCGCCCGGCGTGGTGCTGCGCGCCCTGCCGTGGTTCACCTATCGCACGCCGTTGTGGGCGGCCTGGCACCGCATCAACCTGCGGCCGCTGGTGGGCAGTTTCCGCCAGACGTTGCTGGCCCTGGTCCCGCAGGACCATGCCTGACAGCGCCTGATAGCGCCTGAAAAACAACAGCGACCACGAGACTTTTAACATGGTCTCCGCGTGCGCCGCGAACGCCGCAGAGTGTGATACTTTCACTGCGGCATAGATGTCTCTCGATCAACGTTTTCAAGGCGCGCAGTGACCGACTCCCACACCAACGATCCCCAGCAATTGCGCGCCTGGCTGGCGGGCGCAGCTCATGACGACGCTGCCGCCTTCCGCGCGCTGTACGACGCCACGTCGCCGAAACTGTTCGGCTTTGCCCTGCGTATATTGGTCAAGCGCGAACTGGCGGAGGAAGTGTTGCAGGACAGCTTTGTGGCGATCTGGCACAACGCGGGCAGTTACCAGAGCCACCTGGCCGCGCCCATGACGTGGATGACCACCATCGTGCGCAACAAGGCGTTCGACCTGCTGCGCCGTCACGGTGCAAACACCGAGCTCGGGCGCGACCAGTTCGACAGCGACGTGGTCGACGCCTTGCACGATCCGGCCGCCTCGCCCATCGAGGCGCTGGCAATCAGCCGCGACGCCAAGGCGCTGGCGTATTGCATGTCCACGCTGGAGGCGATGCACCGGCAAGTGGTGGGGCTGGCGTTTTACCATGACCTGTCGCACAGCGAAGTGGCGGCGCAGCTGGCGCTGCCGATCGGCACCGTCAAGACCTGGATACGCCGCAGTCTCGATAAACTGAAGTCCTGCCTGGCGAAAGGAGAGCGTGCATGAATCTTCGCGACAATCTCCCGCTGCGGGAAAAACTGGCGGCCGAGTATGTACTGGGCACGTTGCGGGGCGGCGCGCGGCGCCGGTTCGAGGGGCTGCTGCACAACGATGCGGCCTTGCGGGGCATCACTGCCGCCTGGCAGGACCGGCTGGCGCCGCTGGCCGAATTCGCCACGGCGCAGTCGCCACGGCGCCAGGTGTGGCAAGGCATCGCGCGCCGCCTGCAGCTGGGCGAACGGGCGCCGGCCTGGCAGTTCTGGCGCCACGAAGCGCTGGCGTTCTGGCGCGGCCTGGGGGTGGCGTCCACGGCCGTGGCGGCGCTGCTGGTGGTGGCGCTGGCCATGCGCGCGCCCGGTGCGCCCCGTCCCGATTACCTGGCCACGCTGGCCGACGACCAGGCGCGCACGGTGCTGGTGGTCACGGCCGACAGCCACGGCAAGACCATCGCGGTGCGGCTGGTGGACGCGGCGCCCGTGCCCGACGATAAAACCCTGCAATTGTGGGCCGTGCCGACATCGGGCAACCCGCGCTCGCTGGGGCTGGTGGACCGGAGCGCCGGCCTGACGCTGGCGCTCACCAGCCGCGCCATCGGCGCCGACGTGGCGCTGCTGGCGGT
>JBEVMD010000297.1:0-16700 GCA_040508835.1 Duganella sp.
GGGGCGGGTGGGCGTGAAAGGCCGCCAGGTGGCCGCTGCGGGGCTCGGACGTCTGGTGGAATTGGTTGTTAATGACGTTTATCCAGTCCTGGCTGTGCGCGAGCTCGCGCAGCCACGCGCCGCCCCGCCCTGCCTCCTCGACGTAACCGGCGCTGGCGCCGGCGGCTATCGTGATCAGGTAATGCTTGTTATCGTGCTTGCCGGCCGCGTCGAACGCGGTGCGCAGCTCGCGCGCCAGCGTGACGAAATTCTGCTTGTCCTCGGGCCGCGCACACACCCGGCCCGGCCAGCACGGCACGCCTACCTCGCCCGGAAACTCCCAGTCGATGTCCACGCCATCGAGGCCGAAGCGGCGCATCAGCTTGACCGATGACGCGATAAAAGCGGCCCGCGCGGAAGCGGTTGCGGCGACGTCGGAAAACCGGTTCGACCAGTTCCAGCCGCCCACCGACACCACCACCTTGAATGCCGGATGATCGCGCTTCAATGCGACCAGCGCGCGCAGGTTGGCGCCGTCCATGGCGGCGTCGCGCAATACCAGCGCGCCGTTGGCGGAGGTGCGGTCGCCGGCAGCGTCCTGGCACGGCGCCTCGTCGGCCACCGACGCATCGGGATTGCCATGCTTGCCGTCCCAGCACACGTCCAGGAAAGCGTAGAGGGCCATGGTCAGCTTGCTGGCGTCGACGTTGGCCGCAGTGACGGGATAAGTGGCCGACTTCCAGCCGGGGTAATAACCCACTACTTCCTGCGCCGCAGCCGGCAGTGCGGTCAGCGCGGTCAGCGCGGCCAATGCAGACCATGCCGCGGCGCTTGTGACGCCGGCGGCGCGACGTTTCAACTGGTATGTGTTCATAAGTCTCCCGTGTGTACTTTCAACAACATATCACAAAAGAAATCGAAAGTGGTAGTCATCTGGTATTCAAACCCGCGTATATTGGCGTTGGATTGGTTTTAAAAGTGGTCTGTATAAAACACCATGCATCCAACACAGTCGGCTCGGCGGAGCCCTTTCATTAACCGGGAGAGAACATGCATCACAATACCAACAAGATCAGAATGTCCAGACTCACGCCCATCGCCACCGCGGCCGCCATCCTGGCCCTGGGGACTGCGATGGACGTGCGCGCCCAGCAGGCGGCCACGGAGACGGCGCCGGAAGTGGTGGTCATCAGCGGCATCCGCGGCGCGCTGCAGCAGTCGCTGGCCGTCAAGCGCAATGCCTCGAGCAACGTGGAAGTGATCACGGCCGAAGACGTGGGCAAGATGCCGGACAAGAACGTGGCCGACTCGCTGCAGCGCGTGCCGGGCGTGAACATCTCTACCTCGGGCGCGGGTTCGGGCGGCTTCGATGAAAACGACCGCGTGTCGATGCGCGGCACGGCGCCAAGCCTGACGCAGACCCTGATCAACGGCCACGCCGTGTCGTCGGGCGACTGGTTCGTGCTGGACCAGGTGGGCGGCGCGGTGGGACGCTCGGCCAGCTACTCGCTGCTGCCGTCCGAGATCGTCGGCCAGGTCGTGGTGTACAAGGCGCCCACGGCGGACCAGATCGAAGGCGGCTCCAGCGGCTCGATTGACATCCGCACCCGCCACCCGCTCGACTTCAAGCAGCCGCTGTCCATCGAAGGCAGCGTGCAGGCGGTGTACGCCACGCTGCCGGAAAAAACCGATCCGCAGTTCAGTGGCCTGATCAACTGGAAGAACGAAGCCGGCACGCTGGGCGTGCTGCTGCAGGGCTTTTCGGAAAAACGCTCGCTGCGCCGCGACGGCCAGGAGCTGCTGCAATGGACGCAGGTGGCGCCTACCAATGCAGCCGTGGTCACCAATCCCGACCTGGCCAACGTGTGGTTCCCGCGCCTGATCGGCTCCTCGCTGTTCCAGCAGGAGCGCAAGCGCAAGGGCGGCCTGGTGTCGGTGCAGTTCAAGCCGAGCCGCGACGTGGGCCTGGAGGCGACCTATTTCCGTTCCAAGATGGACGCGTCGAACTACAACGCCAACTACATGACCGACATGAACGGCTCGGGCATGCTCGGCGCCGGCGTGGCGCCCGATCCCGGCTACGTGATCCGCAACGGCACGCTGGTTTCCGCCTCGTTCGCCAACAAGGGCACGGCCGCCGCGCCGCTGCGCTACGGTATCGTCGATAACATCGTGCGCGAAGGCGCGTACGCCAAGTCCGAGTTCCTGGACCTGGACGGCAAATGGCGCATCAACGACAGCCTGGTCCTGACCGGCAAAGTGGGCACCACGCGCGGCCGCGGCGAAACCCCGAGCCAGGGCGTGTTCGAGGGCGACATCAACAACTCGGGCGCGAGCTACCAGCTCAACGGCCTCGGCGGCCCGGCCAACGTCAAGTTCCCCAACATCGATACCGCCAACTTCACCGGCACGCCGCTGGACTGGGTGTTCGGCGTGTCGCCGGCAACCACCGACGACAAGGAAACCTACGGCCAGATCGACGCCGCCTTCAGGCTCGAAAGCGGTCCGCTGCGCGAGCTGAAATTCGGCGTGCGCGGCACCCACCACACGCGCAGCAATTTCGAGATCGCCCAGGGTCCGAACTGGGACAACACCGACGTGGGCGGCAGCTCCACCAACCCGCAATGGAACGGCACCACGTACCCGGGCAACTTCGGCCACGACCTCGGTGGCGACTTCCCGAAAAACGTGTGGGTGCTCGACCCGTCGATCCTCAATGCCTGGGGCGACCTGCACTCGAACCGCGATCCGAGCCGCACCTATTACCAGGACATGTTCGACATCAAGGAGAACACCAAGTCCTTCTACGTGCAGGGCGAACTGGAAGGCGAAGGCTGGAGCGGCAATGTGGGCGTGCGCGTGGTGCGCACCGAAGGCACGTCGAAGGGTTACCAGATCCTGCCGAATCAACCGGCCGGCGAAACCCTGCCCGCGTATCCGTGGGGCGGCTTCGTCAGGCAGACGGCCATCGAGAACAACACCACGATTCCGCTGCCCAGCCTGAACCTGAAATTCGACCTGCGGCCCGACCTGGTGGCGCGCCTCGGCCTGTCGCGCACCATGACCCGTCCCGACTACGGCGCTTTGGGCGGCGCCGTGATCCTCACCGACGAAACCCATACCGGCAACGGCGGCAATGCGGCCCTCAAACCCGTCAAGTCGAACAACGTGGACGCCAGCTTGCAATGGTACTTTGCACCGCGCGCGCTGCTGTCGGCAGGCCTGTTCTTCATGGACCTGAAGGACTACGTGGGCTACGGCACCAGCACCGGCAGCTTCATCGACACCCGCGCCTCGCAGGAACAGGGCCGCGCCGTGTTTGCCGACTACACTATCACGTCGCCGATCAACGTCGGCGCCCAGGTCAAGGGGCTGGAACTGGCCGCGCAGATCCCGGTGGGCATGGGCTTCGGCGTGGACGCCAACGCCACCTTCGCCAATTCGAAACTGGACTTCGGTTCCTGCCCGGCGATGCAGACGTCAACGTCGGGCGATCCGTGCGACATGCTGGGCGCGTCGAAGCAGACTGCCAACGCCGGCCTGTTCTTCGAGAACGACACCTTCAATGCCCGCATCGGCTACGCCTGGCGCTCGTCGTTCCTGGCGGCGCAGGATCGCGGCACGCCGTTGTACCAGGACGATTCCGGCACGCTGTCGGCATCGTTCAACTACAACATCAGCAAGAACCTCGTGCTCACCATCAGCGGCCAGAACCTGAACAATCCTATCCTGAAGAACTACATCTTCAACAAGGATCAACCGGCCCGGTTCTACGCCAACGGCGCCCAGTACTACGCCGGCCTGCGCTTCAAGTACTGATGCCTGCCACTGTGTAGCGTTCGATCCCGCCGCGACCTTCGTCCGGCGGGATTTTTTTTAAGCTTTTTGACCGGCGCGGCCGGGCCGGGGTCAAGGGTTGGCCTGGCATTCTTGTGCAATGATACGACCATGAAGACAGTGACCGAATACAGCGGCATGGCGCCGGCGCGCCTGCTCGACGAGATCCCCGGCGACCGCCCGGTGGTGGTGCGCGGACTGGTGGCGGACTGGCCGGCCGTAAGGGCGGCGCGGCAGTCGCCCGAGGCGCTGTGCCGCTACCTGCTCGGCTTTGACCGGGGCAGCAAGGTCGATGCCGTGCTGCTGCCGCCTGCGGAACGGGGACGGCTGTTCTACCAGCCCGGCATGCAGCGCTTCAATTTCGTGCGCAACCAGGTGACGGTGGCACAGGCGATCGAGCAGCTGGTGCGCTATTCGCAGTTCGATGCGCCGCCATCCGTGGCGATCCAGAGCGCGTTGATCGACGATTGCCTGCCCGGGTTTGGCGCGCACCATGCGGTGGCCGGCCTGCCGTCCTCCGTGCGCCCGCGCCTGTGGCTCGGTAACGCCATCACCACGCCCGCGCATTTCGACGAATCGTCCAACCTCGCGTGCGTGGTGGCCGGTGCGCGGCGTTTTACCTTGTTCCCGCCCGAGCAGGTCAGCAACTTGTATCTGGGGCCCCTGGATTTTGCGCCCACGCCTACGCCCATCAGCCTGGTGGATTTCGATCGTCCCGATGATGCTGCGCATCCGCGCTTCCGATCGGCGCAGGCGGCCGCGCTCGTGGCCGACCTGGAACCGGGCGACGCGCTGTTCATCCCCACGCGCTGGTGGCACCACGTGCAGTCGCGTGGCATGCTGAACATGATGGTCAATTACTGGTGGCGCGACGACCGCCCGCTGCCCGATCCGGGCGCCGATTTTACCGCGCTGCTGGCGGCGCTGCGGGCCATCCAGCGCCGCAGCTAGGTTGTCAGGCCGCCTGCTGGCCGAAGATGGTGACGCTACTTCATCCGCTGCGCCCTGCCCTCGGCGGCAATCGCAGCGCCCTCGCGGCCGTCCTGGCCGAGGAAGCCGTGCGAGTGCTGCGCGTAGCGGTTGCGGCGCTGGCCGGCGTCGATCACCAGCACGCGGCTGCTCGGTGCGATTACCCATGGCGAACACGGTGGGCGAACCCACCGCTTCGTGCGGGTCCGCCCCCGGCCCGGGGCGTGCGGGTTAAATCACGCTGTCCCACGGCGCCGACAAGCGCATGGCACAGTTAATCAGGCCCACCATCGAATACGTCTGCGGGAAATTGCCCCACATTTCGCCGGTGACCGGGTGCGTATCTTCCGACAGCAGGCCGAGGTGGTTGCGGGCCTTGAGCATGGTCTCGAAGATTTCGCGCGCTTCGTCCTTGCGGCCGATGCGCGCCAGCGCGTCGATGCGCCAGAAGGTGCAGATATTGAACGCGGTTTCCGGCTTGCCGAAATCGTCGGGCGCTTCGTAGCGGCGCATGTACGGGCCGTCGCACAGGGTTTTTTCCAGCGCTTCCACGGTCTTGATGAAGCGCGGGTCCATCGGATCGATGAAATTCACCTCGGCCATCAGGAGCACGCTGGCGTCCAGATCGCGCCCGCCCAGGCTTTCCACGAACGCCTGGCGCTCCTCGCTCCACGCGTCGCGCAGCAAAGGTTCGCGGATCTGGTCGGCGCGGCCCTGCCAGTAGGCAGCGCGGTCGGGCAGTTCCAGCACGTTGGCGATTTTCGACAGGCGGTCGCACGCGGCCCAGCTCATGAGCATGGACGACGTGTGCACGCGCGCGCGGGTGCGCAGCTCCCACATGCCCGCGTCGGGCTGGTCGTGCACGCGGAATGCCTGCTCGCCCACCGCTTCGAGCAGCGCGAATTCGGCCACGCCGGCGCGATTGAGCAAGCGATGGTCGAGGAAGGCCTGCGCCGCACCCAGCACCACGTTGCCATAGACGTCGTGCTGGAAGTGTTCCTGCGCCTGGTTACCGACGCGCACCGGCTTGTGGCCGCGATAGCCGGGCAAGTGATCGAGCGTCGATTCGGGCAGCTGCTCTTCCAGGCCGATGCCGTACAAGGGCTGGATATGACCGCCCTTGGAACTGGCGACGATGTTGCTGAGCCAGCGCAGGTACTCTTCCATGGTGCCTACTTCGGAGAGGCTGTTCAGGGCGCGCACCACGAAGAACGCGTCGCGCAGCCAGCAGAAGCGGTAGTCCCAATTGCGCTCGCTGCCCGGCGCTTCCGGGATGCTGGTGGTCATGGCGGCCACGATCGCGCCCGTGTCCTCGTACAGCGACATCTTGAGCGTGATGGCGGCGCGGATCACGACGTCCTGCCACTCGTACGGCAGCGCCAGGCGGCGGCTCCAGTTGCGCCAGTAATTGACGGTCTCTTTTTCGAACCGGCGGCAGATGTCCTCGATGCCTTCGTTGAGCGTTTCGTCGGGGCCCAGCGTGAAGTTCAGCGATTTATTGATCAGGAACCAGGACTCGGACAGCAGGTGGCTCAGCGACGCGTCGGTATTGAGACGCAGCGTCTGCTCCGGCCCCACATAGCGGATATGGTGGCTGCCGCGCGTGACCTGCGGCGTCACGCGGCCCCAGTCGAACCGGGGACGAATCCGCACGCGGATGCGTACCGCGCTGTTGAGCAGGCGGATGCGGCGGATCAGCATCAGGGGCCGGAACATGCGGTCGCGGCTCAGGAAGCGCGGCGCGAAGTCGGTGATCTCGATGCCGTGGTTGTCGGCGTCGGTGAGGCGCGTGCGCAGCACGGCGGTATTGGGATCGTAGAACTGCTCGGTCTTGACGCAGTTTTCCAGCTCGATGCTCCACACGCTGCCGTTGTCCGAGTTGTCGAGCAAGGCGTTGAATACGGGGTCGCCGTCAAAGCGCGGCAGGCAGCACCAGACGATGTTGCCGCTCTTGTCCACCAGCGCATTGTACGAGCAGTTGCCGATCACGCCGCAGTTGAGCGACGCTTCCGGCGTGACCGGCGAGCCGGCGGCTCCCGATAAGGTGTGCGCTGCGGGAATGCCGGGTGTACCGATGGTGCCGATGGTGCCGATGGTGCCAATGGTGCCGATGGCGCCGGATTGGCCGGTCGTGGTGGTCATGGCGTGTCTCCTGGTGTGTGATGCTCAGTCGTGAGCGTGGTCATGGCCGCTTGGACCGTCTGCGCGGCCTGGGCCAGTTGCGCATGCAGCGCCTGGGGTGAGGCGAGGCGCGCTTGCGCCGCACTCGGTCCGGCGCCCACCTTCACGCCGATGCCGCCCAGCTGCTGCGCATAGGCGATGCCTGCTTCATCGGTGGTGTCGTCGCCGACAAACACCGGCTTGTATCCCTTGAACGGGGCTTCCTGCAAAAACTCGGCCACGGCGCTGCCCTTGTTGGTGGCGGCCGGTTTCAGTTCCAGCACCATCTTGCCGTGCAGGAGCACCGTGCCCGGAGTGGCGGCCAGCGCCGCTTCCATGGCGCGTTCGCACTCCTGCCGCAGGCCGGGAGCCAGGCGGTAATGCAGCGCCAGCGCGCCGCGTTTTTCTTCCAGCAGCAGGCCGTCATGGGCCATCACCAGCGCGCGCAGGATCAACAGCGCCTGGTCCAGCGACGGCGCGGTAGCAATGTGCAGCCGGCCGTCGTAGTCGCGCCGCTCGGCGCCGTGCACGCCCGCCACCGGCAGTTTTAACGGCGCCAGCATGGCGTCGATCTGGTCGATCGGACGCCCGCTGACGATGGCCAGCCGGCCTTGCAGCCGTTCGGCCAGGCTGGCCAGCACCTGCACCAGGCCGGGCGCCACCTCCACCGCATCGGGCGTGGCTGCCAGGTCGACCAGCGTGCCGTCGAAGTCGAGGAACACGGCGCTATCGAGCCATTCGGACAGATTGAAATTCACAGCTTCCATCATCCTCAACCCACCCGGCGCAGGTTGGTGCGGCTGTGCGCGCGGATCTTCTGCATTACCTTCTCGCGCTTGCGCAGGCGCGCCGCGTCGAGCAGCATGTGGCCCGCCCAACGGTACACGTTGAAGCGGCGCACGCGGTCGCGCATGCTGCGCATCCGCTCCACCTGCTCCACGGCCGGCATGGTCAGGCCGCGATACAGCGCATCGGCGCCCTGCTCGATGTGGTACGGGTTGATGATCAGCGCTTCGTGCAGTTCGCGCGCGGCGCCCGTGAACTGCGACAGCACCAGCGCGCCATGTTCGTCGTCGCGGGCGGCGATGAATTCCTTGGCCACCAGGTTCATGCCGTCGTGCAGGCTGGTGACCATGCACACTTCGCTGGCGCGGAAGTAGCGCTGCAGTTCGTTCTGGTCATGGTGCTCGATTTTCAGGATGATCGGCAGGTAGCCATCCTTGCCGAAGCGGTCGTTGATGCGGTCGGCCAGCTTGCGCACGCGCTGCTCGAAGTTCATGTACTCCTCGAGGTCGGAGCGGCTCGGTGCGGCGATCTGCACGAAGCTGAATTTACCGATCATCGACGGATGCATTTCCAGCATGCGATCGACGGCCTGGAAGCGCTCCAGGATGCCCTTGGTGTAATCGAGACGGTCGACGCCAAACGCCAGCAGGTGGTCTTCCGGCACGCCCAGGATCTGGCGGATCTCGGTGCGGCACACTTCCACCGGTTGCGTATCCGGGTAGTCGGGCCACGCGATCGAGATCGGATAGTCTTCCACCTGGGTGAGTTCATTGCCATACGAGATGGTCGATGCTTCCGGCTCGATACGGGTTTCCAGGTAGCGGTCCACGGTGTCGAGGAAGTTCTTGCGGTGGAACGGCGTATGGAAACCGAGGATGGTGCTGCCCAACATGCCTTCCAAAATCTCTTCGCGCCACGGGCAGATGCCGAACGACTCCGAGTTAGGCCATGGGATGTGCCAGAACGTGATAATGGTCGCTTTCGGCAGCGCCTCGCGCACCATGCGCGGCAGCAGCGCGAAGTGGTAATCCTGGACCAGCACCACCGGGTTGTCGGTGCGCGCTTCCTTGATCACGGCGTCCGCAAAGCGGCGGTTGACCTTGACGTATTCTTCCCAGTCCGACGACCGGAACACGGGTCGCACGTGGGCGATGTGACACAGCGGCCACAGGCCCTCGTTGGCGAAGCCGTAGTAATAGCCCTTCTCTTCTTCCTCGGTCAGCCATACGCGGCGCAGCGTGTAGCTGGGGTTCTTGGGCGGGACCGGTACGTGGTCGTTCTTGTCCACGGTCTCGCGGTCGGCGCTGCCGGCGCCGTGGGCGATCCAGGTACCGGAGCACGCGCGCATCACCGCTTCCACAGCCGTGACCAGGCCGGACGCCGGACGGCGCACCTTGACCGTGCCGTCGGCGGCTTTTTCGTGGATGTACGGTTCGCGGTTGGAGACCACCAGCACCTGGTCGCCGGCCAGGTCCTGCTGCAGCAGGGCCTTGAGTTTTTCGGGCGCCCAGTCGGAACCGTTGGCGGTGTAGCTGCCGCCGTCGCTGTGCTGGCGCTCCTGGTGATATTCCTCGAGCAGGCTGCGCAACTCGCCGATCAGCGGCTCCATTTCCGGTGGCGGCGGCGGCGCATCGGGGTCGGTCTTGGCGGAGGCGCGCGGGATCAGTTGGCCGCGCAGGACGTCATTGAGACTGGCCAGCCAGCCGCGCCAGCTCAGGTGCGATACCAGCAGCGTGAGGAAGGCGATGGCCACGGCCAGCAGGGCAAAGAAGCCCAGCACGTATTTCTTGGTTTCGGTGCTGCGGCGTTCAATGAAGCTCATGTCGTGCACGAGGATCAGGCGACCGAGCTCGGAGCCGGCGTCCATGATCGGCGTTTCGGCCACGTGCACGGGACCGCGCGGCAGCTGCACCAGCGACTTGCGCGCGGTGCCGTCGGCCGGCGCATTCCAGCAGCCCAGCGATTGCGGATACGTATAGGTCTTGTACAGCAGCTTGCCCGACGCATCGCAGAAGCCCAGCGCGAACAGGCGTTCGTCCTCGATGGCGCCGTCGAACAGGCGCTTGATGTGGGCGCTGTCGTTGAGCAGGACATCCTCGCGCAGCGGCACCTGCAAGGTGGTGGCCAGCAGTTGCGAGCGGTTGTCGAGATCGCGCAGGGACCAGCGCAGGGTGAGCTTGTCCATCAGCGGCACGACGATGTAGGCGAACAAACACAGCAGGATCGCCAACGGCAGGATAAAGCGTAGTGATAATTTTACTGAACGTGACAACATGAAGAATTCCTCTCAGGAGATTGCAGAGTGCATGTGAATCGCTGCATCTTCGGACGGATGCGTACAATCGACCTCAGCTCTTCTATTGTTTCATTCTTAACCAGAATGCATTTGTTCGTTAGCGCACGCATAGAGATAAATTGTGCGACGCAATATTTGACGTTTCTTTAAACTCTTCCTCATGGAAATAGAATACTTCACGGACTTACAGCAGGGCCCGTGGCGCGCCGCAGCAGCGGTCGCCATCACGGCCGTCATCTTTGTCATCATCGCGCTGGCGCTGCACCGCGCGGGGATCGAACTGCTCAAGCGCGTCGCGCGCAACCGCCCCTACACCACCAACGCCGTCAAGTACGCCTATCGCCCGAGCCAGATCGCGTCGGTGCTGTTTGCGCTGCGGCTGGTGCTGACAGGCGCGCCCGAGACCACGCCGTTCCTCGTGTCGCTGTCGCGCATCGACAGCGTGCTGCTGATTATCTGCCTGACCTGGCTGGCGATTGCCTGCATCAATTCCATCAACCGCACCATCTCCGACCTCAACCCGGTCAACGTGACCGACAACCTGCGCGCGCGCCGGGTGCTGACGCAGACGTCGGTGCTCACCCGCAGCGCCAACGCCATCATCGTGCTCCTGGGCCTGGGCTTCATGCTCTTGACCCTGCCGGGCGCGCGCCAGTTCGGCGCCAGCTTGCTGGCGTCGGCCGGCGTGGCGGGCCTGGTGGCCGGTATCGCTGCCAAGCCGGTGCTGGGCAACTTCATCGCCGGCCTGCAGATCGCGTTTTCACAGCCGATCCGCATCGACGACGTGTTGATCGTCAAGGGCGAATGGGGCCGCGTGGAGCGCATCACGGGCACTTACGTGGTGGTGCGCATCTGGGACGAGCGGCGCATGATCGTGCCGCTGCAGTGGTTTATCGAAAACCCGTTCGAGAACTGGACCCACACGTCGGCCAGCATCCTGGGTACCGTGTTTTTATGGCTGGATTTCAGCGTGCCGGTGCAAAAGGTGCGCACGGAGTTCGAGCGCGTGACCAATGCGTCCGCGCGGTGGGACAAACGGGTGTGCGTGCTGCACGTGACCGACGCCAACGAGCATGGCATGCAATTGCGCCTGCTGGTCAGCGCTCAGGATTCCGGCACCGCGTTCGATCTGCGGTGCGAAATCCGGGAAGCGATGATCGCCTTCGTGGCGGCCAACTATCCCGACTCGCTGCCGCGCCTGCGCCCGGTGCTCGATTCGCCGGCGCCGCAAAACGAACACCTGGGCAAGCGCCCCGTGCACGTGGCGGACAGCCCGGCGCCTTGATGCGGCACGAAATGGGGCGCCGCGCCATGACAGCTGTGCGGCCGCCGACATGAAATTCGTCATCCCCGCGCAGGCGGGGATTTGCACGCCCGCTGCCGCGCTTATTTAGCCATTTTTTTCTCATCCCCGACGACGACAACCGTCAACGCCGCCGGGTCCACCGCCTTGCGGAACGCAGCGTTTACTTCGTCGAGCGTGGCCGCAGCCAGCTTCTGTTCATACGCCTTGCTCCAGCTGAAGGTCTGCTTCAGGTACAGGTTGCGCGTCCAGCTGCCGGCCACCACCTTGTCCTGCGACCGGTTCTGCACGCGCTGCTGCAGCAGTCCCGACTTCGCGCCCGCCAGTTCCTCCTTGGTAAAGCCCTGCTTGATCGCGCGGTCCAGCTCTTCGCGGATCGCTGCTTCCAGTTTTTTCAGGTTCTGCGGCGCGGCAATCGCTTCGATGCGCAGGCGTCCGGCGCGGTCGATATCGCCCGCGTGCAGCATGGCGCCGCCGCCGTACGACAGGCCGTCCTTCTGGCGGATGCGGTCCATCAGGCGCGATTTCAGACCGCCGCCGCCAAAGATGTAGCTGGCCAGGTCCAGCGCGGGATAGGCGGGATCGTTGACGTTCAGGTCCAGGTTCAGGCGCGCGGAAACCACGCCGTTTTCCTTTTCCGGCGCGTCGATCGTCTTGCGCACGGCCGGTTTGTCGGCATTGGTCTCGGGCAGCGGCGCGTACGCCACCTTGCTGTCCCAGCCCGCGTAGCTTTGCGCGATGGTCTGCTCGATCGCCGGCTTGTCGAAGTCGCCCACGATGGCCAGCTCGCCGTGGCTGGCGCCGTAATAATCGCGGTGGAAGGCCACGACGTCCTCGCGCTTGAGCGCCCTCACGGCGGCGATTTGTTCGTCCACCGTCAGCGTGGCGCGCATGTCGCCTTTCGGGTAATGGTCGAAGTATTCGTCGAGCGCATTGTGCGCCAGCGATTCCGGTTCGTTGCGCGACGACTCGAGCCCCACCAGCCATTGCTGGCGCAGCTGTTCGAATTCCGCCTGCGGGAAGTTCGCCTCGCGCAGCACGTGCGCGACCAGGCGCAGCGCCGCATCGAGGTTGGGGCCCGTGGTTTCGAACGAATACACGCCGCCCGACATCTTCAGCTTCGAGAACGCGTCGGCCAGTTGTTCGCGCGTGTAGCGGCTGGTGCCGCGCATGAGCATCTCGTCCGTGAAGGCGGCCACGATCTGCTTGTCCACCATATTCTTTTCGTCGCCCCAGTGCAGCTGCATGTCCACCGCCACGGACGCGCCCCGGTTCTTCTTGGGCAGCAGCGCCACCTGCAGGCCGCCGATGGTCTTGATCTCGGTGCGCGCGTTGATATTGTCCTGGGTGGGCTCGAACACTTCGGACGTCAGCACGCTCGCCTTGGGCTTGAAGTCCTTCATGGCCTCGGCCACCGTGGGCGCGGCGGGTATCTCGGCGCGCTGCGGCTGGTCGTCGGGCACGAACGTGCCCACCACGCGGTTGTCGCGCTTGAGGTAGCGCGCGGCGGCGGCGCTCACCTGCTCCGCCGAGATCGACGGCAGCTGGTCGCGGTGCTGGAACATCAGGCGCCAGTCGCCCAGCGCGATTTCCTCCGACAGCGCCACGCCCACCTTCTGCGGATCGTTGAGCGATTTTTCCACGCCGTTGGCATAGCTGCGGCGCACGCGCTCCATTTCCTCGGGCGTGGGCGGCGTGGCGGCAAAGCTTTCGACGGCTTTCGTGAGCGCCTCGCGCACCGGGTCGAGCGGCTCGCCCGCCTTGACGATCGCGCCGATGATCTCCAGCCCCGGTGCATAGCCGGTCTGGCCGAACGCGAACACCTCGGACGCCTTGCCGGTTTCCACCAGCGCCTTGTGCAGGCGGCCGGTGGGCGTGTCGCCCAGGATTTCGCTCATGATGTTCAGGGCCTCGGCGTCCGGGTGCAGCGCCGACGGAATTTTGTAGCCGAGCATGACGATCTGCATGTCGCCCTTGCGGCGCACGACGAAACTGCGCTCGCCGTCCTGGGTGGGCTCCACGGTCCAGAAAGGCGGCAGCACGCGTTTGGGCTTGGGTATGGCGCCGAACGATTTGGTAATCCACGCCAGCGTTTGCGCCGGGTCGAACTTGCCGGCCACCAGCAGCACCGCGTTGTCGGGCTGGTAGTAGGTGCGGTAGAACGCCTGCAGGTTGGGGATGCCCACGTTTTCGATGTCGCTGCGGTTGCCGATGGTGGACCGGCCGTAGCTGTGCCAGTCGTACGCCACGCTCTCCATCCGCTTCATCATGACGGAGAACGGGCTGTTCTCACCGCTCTCGTACTCGTTGCGCACCACCGTCATTTCGGAATCGAGGTCCTTGCGGGCAATGAAGGAATGGACCATGCGGTCCGCTTCCATATCGAGCGCCCATTTCAGGTTGTCGGGACTGGCCTGGAACACTTCGTGGTAGTTGGTGCGGTCGTTCGACGTGGTGCCGTTGAAGTCCATGCCGCGGTTGGCGAATTCCTGCGGGATGCTGCGGTTCTTCGGCGAGCCCTTGAACATCATGTGTTCGAGCAGGTGGGCCATGCCCGTCTCGCCGTAGTTCTCGTGGCGCGAGCCGACCAGGTACGTGACGTTGACGGTGATGGTGGGCTTGGATGCGTCCGGGAACAGCAGCACCTTCAGGCCATTGGGCAGCCGGTATTCGGTAATGCCTTCCACGGCGGGCCCCTGGACCACGCCGGCCGGAAGGGTGACACTGGCGGCTGCGGCCCAGGCGGTGCCGGTGGCGACAAAGGACAGGCCGCACAGCAGCATGCTGGCAGCGGCAAGGTGTTTCAGACGGCTGGCGTTCATGGTGTCTCGCGAGAATACGGAAGCACACAGCATACGCTTTACCCCACAACGTCGGGTAGTCGGCAGGAGGAATTTTTAATGAGAACGGACTTAAGATCGCTGGCCGCAAAACCGCCATCCGGCGCAGGCCGGAATCGAGTTTTGCGCGGTCAGCGCCGGCTGACGCAGCGCCTGAACATTAGATTCCCGCCTGCGCGGGAATGACAGATTGCCGGCTGCGGGTGCTCTGTTTGCAGTTATTTCTTCTCGGGGACCAGGCAGGCATCGACCACCTGCAGGTCGTTGTCCTTGGCGAACGAGATCACGAAGTGGTACGCCATGGGCTCCAGGTCGCGCAGCTTGCCGTTGACGACCACGGACTTGACGCCATTGACCACGGTGGGCGTCACGTACGGCGAAAACTGCAGGTGGGAGTCGCGTCCGCCGCCGATGCCCGGTGGCTTGAAGCACGCCATCACGCCGCACAGGCGCTCGGCCCAGTCGCTGGGACGGAATGGCCTGCCATTGCTGGTTTGGCCAAGAATGAAGAACGAATCCTGCTGTTCTACCGGTTTTTGAACTGACTCTGCCATGGGCGGCTGCTTTGCGTTGAGACGTGGGGGTGAGGAGATACGTATTATATCTTATAGAAGACCTGAATACGTAAGCCCTTGATTCGACGGTTACTTTTTTCGCGAATATCCAGATTGGTGCAGAAAACCTCGACTCTGCACCAGGCCATACCGCTATTGTACCGCGCTATCGGGCGCCGTCGAAACGCTTACGGCGCCGCGCCCAGCCACACCGCGCCCGACAACAGCAGCAGCAACATCATCCACAGCAGCAGCGCGCGCCACACCAGGCCCACCGTGCTTTGCAGCGACCGCACGCTGGGCTCTTCGCCAGGCAGCGTGTCCGCCTCGACGTCCGAAATATCGACCGTGCCGGCGTCGATCAGCGTGACCTTGAGCGCGTGTTCGGCCGGGGTGCCGAGGCGCACGCCCATGGCGCCGCCGCCGGCCGACAGGATGATGCCGGTCGCCTCGTCGGCCCAGCGGTGGGCGAAATTGCGCCACGCGTAAATCGCATCCTCGAAGTTGCCGACGATGGCAAACGCCACGGCGGTCAGGCGCACCGGCAGCCAGTCGATCCAGTAATACGCGCGGGCCGCGAACTGGCCGAACGCCTCGTTGCGCATGTGCTCAGGCTCGTTCCACGCGCGCGCCACGTATTCGGACACGCGGTACAGGATGGCGCCCACGGGGCCCAGGATCAGGAACCAGAAGAACACGCCGAACACGTTGCGGTGCGTGGTGACCAGCGCTTTTTCGACGGCCACGCGCGAGACTTCGTTGGCGTCCATGCCGATGGTGTCCTGGCGTGTCCACTCGGCCAGCAGCGCACGGGCGGCCGTTTCGTCGCCGGCGTTCAGGGCCAGCTGGATCGAAGTGAAGTAATGGCTGTAATGGCGGAAGCCCAGCGTGAGGTACACGATCAGCACATTCCAGGCGAACGATCCCAGGAACCAGTCGTAGTAATGCAGCACCCACGAGATCAGCGCGACCGGCACCAGCAGGATCGCCATCATCAGGAACCAGCCGATCCGGCCATGCGTGGCCTGGCCGGCGTTGAACCAGGTCTCCATTCGCAACGCCAGGGCCTTGATCTCCGCATAAATAAAATTATCCGCCCGCAGCGGTTTCATTTGCTCGATCAGCAGTGCGCACAGAATGGAGAGAAATGTCATTGATGATCCTTTGGTCGGTACCTTGCCTTGATGCCCGCTACGATAACTCACCCGTGTAACAGAATCAAACTTATTAGAAAGCAGAGGGCTGCTCAACGTGCCCAGGGCAAGGCGCTGCAACGACGCCATGGGCGCGTTGAGCGGCCCTTGCCATCAAGCCCTCAGGAGATGGAATAGATTACGCAGCATGCCCGCCGTAGCGCCCCAGATGAAATGGGTTTCATAGGGCATGGCGTAAAAGCTGCGCCGGCCCGTCGGCAGCTCCACCGACAGGCGCTGGTGATTGAGGCCGTCCATCAGGAACGCCAGCGGCACTTCGAAGATCTCGGCCACTTCGCCCGGGTCGGCGGTCAGCTCGAACGGCGGCGCCACCAGGGCCACCACGGGCGTGACGCGGTAGCCGGTGCCGGTGTAATAGTCGGGCAAGGTGCCGATCACTTCCACGTGGGCGCGGGCCAGGCCGATTTCCTCCTCCGACTCGCGCAGCGCGGTGTCGACGGGACTGGCGTCGAACGCCTCCGCGCGGCCGCCGGGAAAGCTCACCTGGCCCGGATGGTCGGTGAGGTCCGCATTGCGCCGGGTGAGCAGGATGGTGAGCGCGTCCGGGCGCTGCACCAGCGCGATCAGCACCGACGCCGGCGTGGCGGGCGAACCGTCGGCGCGCAGCGCGTAGCTGGTCTCGGCGGTTTCGGGCGCCCACGCGGGTTGCGCGGCAAAGCGCTGACGCAGCCAGCCGGCATCGAGGCGCTCGGGCGCGAGACCGGGTTCGCCGGCGATGGCGTCGATCGGTAACGAACGGGGATCAAAAAGAGGTTGGGCCAA
>JBEVMD010000300.1:0-27309 GCA_040508835.1 Duganella sp.
GACCGGAGCTGCTGGCGATCTTCGTCTCGGAAGCGCGCGATACGCTCGATTTCGTCGATACGACGCTGGCCGGCCTGCGCCAGGCCGCCGGCGGCGAGGAGGATCTGATCACGCTGCGGCGGTCGTTCCATACGCTCAAGGGCAGCGCGCGCCTGGTGGCGCAGCAGGCGTTCCTGGACGCTGCGCAGGCCGTCGAACGGGTGCTCAATACCTGGCTGGCCGAGGAACGGCCCGTCAGCGCACCGTTGACCGGATTGCTGGCAACGGCCGCGCGCGAGCTGCGCGCCTGGGTGGACGAACTGGCGGCGGACGGCGTGTCCCCGCGCACGGCGCAGGCTTTGACCCATGCCGCCGCCCACGCGCTGGGCGGCGCCGCCAACGTCAAGACCATCGGCGACCTGTCGGTGCCGCTGCCGCTGTTCGATATCTTCGTGCAGGAAGCGGGAGAACTGGTGGACCGGCTGACGCACGACTTCGCGGCGTGGCGCGGCCAGCCGCGTCGTCCGGTCGATGCCGGCGCGCTGCAGGCTGCGCACACGCTGGCCGGCATTGCCGGCACCGTGGGCGTGGCCGTGTTGCGCGAGGCGGCGCTGGCGCTGGAGCACACGCTGGAGACATTGCAGCCGCCCGCACCGCAGCTCGACCCGGCACAGCACGACCTGCTCGATTTTGCCGCGCAGCGCCTGCACCAGATGGTGAACAGCTGCGCCGACGGCGCCATGCCGGCCGCGCAGCCGGAACTGGTGGCCGCGCTGGGCGACTTGCAGGCGCAATTGCAGGCCACCGCGCCTGCCGCCTGCGACGATATCGAAACGCGACTCGACCAGCTGTTTGCCGCCACGCTGGCGCAGATCAACGCCCAGCACGGGACACCGCCGGCGCAGCCAGCGCAGGAACCAGGCCACGAACGGGGGGCGGCGCAGGGACCGGCGCAGGAACCGCAAGCCGCGCCGGTAGCGGAAGCGCCGCCGGCGTCACCGCAGTCGCTGCCGGGAACCGGGCAGGAGTCCCCGCTCGACGCCATGTTCCGCCAGGTGTACGACCTGCTGAGCGGCAGCGCGCCGGCATCGGCGGCGCCAGCCCCTGCATCGCCGCCCGTCGCGAAAACAGCGGCGCCGCGCGTGGACGACGATATCGACGACCTGTTCAACGCAGCGTTCGACGACGCCTTTGCCGAGCCGCCGCTGCAGATCGCCGCGCCGACAGGCGCCGAGCTGGCGGCCGCACTGCCGGAGCCGGAACCGGAGCCGGTGAGCGAACCGCTGCCGCAACCGGTTGCCGCACCCGCGCCCGCAGCCATTGCGGACGCCATGCCCGACGCCACATCCGACGCCACATCCGCCATCAGTCCCGACACCGCGCCCGACACCGCCATCATCGAACTGCCGGTCGCCGCGCCGGCGCTGGCCGATGCCGCGCCGGCCATCTTCAACGATGAACTGGACGCCGACCTGCTGCCCGTGTTTCTGGAGGAAGGCGCCGATTTGCTGCCGCAGGTGGGCGAAGCGCTGCGCGCCTGGCAGCATGCGCCGGGCGACGCCACCCATCCGCAAGGCGTGCTGCGCCTGCTGCACACGATCAAGGGCAGCGCGCGCATGGCCGGCGCCATGCGCCTGGGCCAGCACGTGCACGATATCGAAACCCATATCGAAACCATGGTGCACGCCGGTTCTGCCGGTGCCCAGGCGTTCGAGGAACTGCTGGCCCATTACGATCACGCGGTGCTGCTGTTCGACCAATTGCAGAACCCTGTCGCAGGCGTCACCGAGACCGCTCCCGACGCCGCCGGGACCCTGGCGCCCACGCCGGCCACGCCGTCATCGCCGTGCGCCGACGACCAGCCGGCCAACGCCCGCTCGCCGCTGGTGCGCGTGCGCGCGGACATCCTCGACCGCCTGGTCAACCAGGCCGGCGAAGTGTCGATTGCGCGTGCGCGCCTGGAAAACCAGGTGGGCGCCATGCGCGCGTCGCTGGGCGACGTGTCCGACAACCTGGCGCGCCTGCGCCGCCAGTTGCGCGAAATCGAAATGCAGGCCGAGTCGCAGATCGCCACCAGCATGTCGCGCATGGCGACCGACAGCGAGCGCGATTTCGATCCGCTCGAATTCGACCGCTTTACGCGCCTGCAGGAGCTCACGCGCATGATGGCCGAAAGCGTCAACGACGCGGCCAGCCTGCACGACAGCCTGGCGCGCAGCGTCGATCACGCCGGCGACGACCTGGTGCTGCAGGCGCGCCTGACGCGCGATTTGCAGCGCGACCTGATGCGGGTGCGCATGGTGCCGTTCGCCAGCATCGGCGAGCGCCTGTTCCGCGTGGCCCGCCAGAGCGCCAAGGAAGTGGACAAGCGCGTCAACCTCGATATCCGGGGCGGCAATGTGGAAATCGACCGCAGCGTGCTCGAACGCATGGCGGCGCCGTTCGAACACCTGCTGCGCAACGCGATTGCCCACGGCGTGGAGCCGCGCGCCGCCCGCGCTGCCGCCGGCAAGAGCGAGACGGGCGAACTGCTGGTGGAAGTGACGCAGCAGGGCAACGAGGTGGTGATCGATTTTTCGGATGACGGCGCCGGCCTCGATCTGGACCGCATCCGCGCCCGGGGCGTGGCGGGCGGCCTGCTGGCGGCCGGCGAGGAAGCGACCGACGCCCAGGTGGCCGACCTGATTTTCGCGCCCGGTTTTACGACCGCCGAAGCGCTGACCGAACTGTCGGGCCGCGGCCTGGGAATGGACATCGTGCAGTCCGAGGCGCAGTCGCTGGGCGGCCGGGTGGACCTGGAGTCGACGCCGGGGCAGGGCACGCGCTTCACCATCCGCCTGCCGTTGACGCTGGCCGTCACCCAGGTGGTGCTGGTGGCCGCCGCCGGCCGCACCTACGCCTTCCCTGCCATCCTGGTCGAGCAGGTGCTGCAGTTGAAGGATGGCGCGCTGCGTGCTGCCCACGACAGCGGCCACGTGGCGCACCAGGGCCACCAGGCCGCGCTGCACTACCTGCCGGCGCTGCTGGGCGACAGCGATGGCGCCGGGGAGCACGCGCACGGCTCCGCGCCCGTCATGCTGCTCAAGAACGGCAACGAGCGCCTGGCCGTGCAGGTGGACGAGGTGCTGGGCAACCGCGAAGTGGTGATCAAGAATATCGGCCCGCAGCTCGCGCGCATGGCCGGCATTGCCGGCGCCACGGTGCTGGGGTCGGGCGACATCGTGCTCATTCTGAACCCGGTGGCGCTGGTGCAGCACCTGGCCCAGCATCCCGAGGCGCGCGAACAGTATGCGCAGGCGGCGCAAGGCCATCGCCCGGCCGACGTGGCCGATCCCGATGCGCGCACGGTGATGGTGGTGGACGATTCGATGACGGTGCGCCGCGTGACGCAGCGCCTGCTGGAACGGGAAGGCTACCGGGTGCTGCTGGCCAAGGACGGCGTCGATGCGCTGGAACAGTTGACAGCGCAGGGGCAGGGCCCGGATCTGCTGCTGGTCGATATCGAAATGCCGCGCATGGACGGTTTCGACCTCACGCGCCAGCTGCGCGCCGACGAACGGTGGCGCGACATCCCGATCGTGATGATCACGTCGCGCAGCGCCGATAAACACCGCAACTACGCCCTGGAGCTGGGCGTGAACGCGTTCTTCGGCAAGCCGTTCCCGGAACCGGAGTTACTGGCGACCGTCACCCGGCTATTGCAACTCAATCCACCGGCGGTTTGATCTTTTTGACCACTTCGTAGCGTTCGAGCGTGAGCTTGCGCGCTTCGTCGTGGCGGACGATGGGACCGGGATAGGCCAGCGCCTGCGTGCGCGGGTGCAGCCACGGCGCGTGGATTTCCTTGTCGTTCAAGTGCTTCAGCTGCGGCAGGTAGCGGCGGATGAATTTGCCCGCGCCATCGAATTTTTCCGACTGCGTGATGGGGTTGAAGATGCGGAAGTACGGCTGCGCATCGCACCCGGAAGACGACGCCCACTGCCAGCCGCCGTTGTTGGACGCCAGGTCGTAGTCGTTCAGGTGCAGCGCAAAATACGCTTCGCCACGGCGCCAGTCGATGCCCAGATCCTTGATCAGGAAGCAGGCGGTGACCATGCGCAGGCGGTTGTGCATATAGCCGGTCTGGTTCAGCTGCAGCATGGCCGCATCCACCAGCGGATAGCCGGTGCGGCCGTCGCACCAGGCGGCAAACAGCTCGTCGGCTTCCGGCCCGGTTTCCCATTCAATCGCGTCGTAGGCGGGCTTGAAGGCGTTGCCCGCCACGTGCGGGTGGTGGAACAGGATCATGGCGTAAAACTCGCGCCAGATCAGTTCCGCCAGCCACACGGGCGCGCCGTCGCTGCCGCCGCCGCGCGCCATCAGGTCCAGCACCGTGCGCACCAGGTGGCGCACCGACAAGGTGCCGAATCGGAAATGCAGCGACAGGTACGACGGGCCCTTGACGGCCGGGTAGTCGCGCGCGGTCTTGTAGTCGGCGATGCGCGGCAAAAAATCCTCGAACAGCTGCGCCGCGCCCGACATGCCGGTCGGGATTTTCAGGTCGGCCAGGTTGCTCGGTTCGAAGCCGAGATCCTTCAGGGTGGGCAGGGTGCTGCCCGCCACCGGCGGCGCCAGCCGCGCCGCGTGCGGTTCCACGTGGTACGGCGCCAGCACGCCGGGGTCGGCGTCGAGCTTTTTGAGCCAGGCGTTTTTATACGGCGTAAACACCGAGAACACGCCGCCCGTCTGCGACAGCACCTCGCTTTTCTCGAAAATCACCTGGTCCTTGAACGTCACCAGGCTGCGGCCGGCGGCGGACAGCGACTGCGCCACGGCCGCGTCGCGCGCGATGGCCTGCGGTTCGTAGTCATGGTTGCAATACACGGCATTCACGCCCAGTTCCGCCGCCAGGGCCGGGATCGCGTCCAGCGGATCGGCGTGGCGGGTGAGCAGGCAGCCGCCCAGCTGGCGCAGTTCCGCATCGACCTCGGCCACGCTGGCGTGAATAAAGTCAACGCGGCGGTCCCGGCGCGGTAAATGGTCCAGAATGGTGGTGTCGTAGATGAAAACGCAATAGACTTTGTGGCTGTCCTGCAGCGCCTGATTCAATGCGACGTGGTCGAAAACGCGCAGATCGCGGCGCAGCCATACCAGGGAGGAATCGTGTTTCATTAAGTCTGTGTCAATCTCGTGGGGGAACGCAATGGTGGCTGCGCTCCGATTTCAGTGTAAACTATGGGGTGAGTTGCTAGACGCGAATACTAGCATCGACTGCATCAAGCGACCCCGCACACAGAGAGCAATGCGTATGAAGAAGAGCAAAATCGGCAAAACGCTTCCTGTTCCCGGCGTATTACAGGACGATCCGTTGGCCCCCCTGGGTTCCCTCGACGCTGCTGGCGCCGTTGAAGATCCCGGTTTGAACCTGGCAAATCATTTTCTTATTGCCATGCCTTCCATGCAAGATCCAGTGTTTGGCGGCACTGTCGTGTATGTATGCGAACACAACGAAAACGGCGTTCTGGGCGTGGTGATCAACAAGCCCACCGACATGACCATGCAAGTGCTGTTCGAGCGGATCGACCTCAAGCTCGAAGATGCCGACGGCCACGGCGCCGACCAGCCCATCATGTTTGGCGGGCCGGTGCAGGACGACCGCGGTTTTGTCCTGCACACGCCGGGCAATCGCTATTCGTCGTCGCTCACTGTCACCGACGAGGTGGCGTTTACCACGTCCATCGACGTGCTCGAGGCGGTCGCGGCCGGCGACGGTCCGCCGCGCCTGCTGGTGTCCATCGGCTACTCGGGCTGGAGCCCGGGCCAGCTCGAGGACGAGATCGGCCGCAATGGCTGGCTGACCGTCGGCGCCGACCCGGAAATCCTGTTCAGCTTGCCGATCGAGGAACGCTACACGGCCGCCATGCGCCTGCTGGGCATTGATCCGCTGATGCTCACGTCCGAGGCCGGGCATGCCTAGCCAGATTGCCTGCTTGTGAGCATCGCCACCATTTTCGCCTTCGACTTCGGCGTCAAGCGCATCGGCATGGCCATGGGTAACACCATGATCCGCCAGGCCCAGCCGCTCAAGGTCATCCACGCCATCGACAACGCCACCCGTTTTGCCGAGATCGCCGCGCTGCTCGACGAATGGAAACCGAACCTGCTGGTCGTCGGCCTGCCCATGCACCCGGACGGCGCCGAACACGAGATGACGGCGCGCGCGCGCAAATTTGCCAACCAGCTGCATGGCCGGTTCAACCTGCCGGTGGAGCTGGTCGACGAGCGTTATTCGTCGGCCGTGCTGTCCGCCAAGCGGGGAGAAGTGATCGACGACCGCGCTGCCGCCATCATCCTGCAACAATATTTCGACGTACTGTAGAGCTCACATGTCCACACTGAATCCCCACCAACTCGACGCCGAGGCGCTGTACGCCACCCTGCTGGCCGACGTCAAAGCCGGCCTGGCCGGCGTGGCCGATGTCGCCATCGTCGGCATCCACTCGGGCGGCGCCTGGATTGCCGAACGCCTGGCGGCCGACCTGGGCCTGGCCGACCGCTGCGGCGTGCTCGACGTCTCGTTCTACCGTGACGACTATGCCAAGAAGGGCTTGCCGGCGGAAGTGAAACCCACCCATATCGGCTTCAATGTCGACGCCGCCACCATCCTGCTGGTGGACGACGTGCTGTACACGGGCCGCACCACGCGCGCGGCCATCAACGAACTGTTCGACTACGGCCGCCCGGCGCGCATCATGCTGGCCGCGCTCGTCGACCGTGGCGAGCGCCAGTTGCCCGTCGCTGCCGACTTCGTTGCCGCCCACGTGGCGGTGGAGCCGGGCCAGGCGCTGGTACTCAAGCGTACCGACGACGGCGCCGTCGCCGCTGGTGCTGCCACTGCCGCCACTGCCCGCTTCACGCTGACCATCGATTCCGCCAAACCATAATTTACGCCACCATGCTTAATCCGCAACTGAACAAACACGGCGAGCTCCAGCACTTGCTGTCGATCGAGGGGCTGCCCAAGTCCATCCTCAATCACATCCTCGATACCGCCTCGTCGTTCGTCGGCATTTCCGACCGCGACGTGAAAAAAGTGCCGCTGATGCGCGGCAAATCGGTGTTCAACCTGTTCTTCGAGAACTCGACCCGCACCCGCACCACGTTCGAGATCGCCGCCAAGCGCCTGTCCGCCGACGTCATCAACCTGAACATCCAGGCGTCGTCGGCCAGCAAGGGCGAGTCGCTGCTCGACACCATCGACAACCTGTCGGCCATGCACGCCGACATGTTCGTGGTGCGCCACGCGCAGTCGGGCGCGCCGTACCTGATTGCCAAGCACCTGATGGAAACCAAGCAGTCGCACGTGCACGTGGTCAACGCCGGCGATGGCCGCCATGCCCACCCCACGCAGGGTCTGCTGGACATGTACACGATCCGCCATTACAAGAAGGACTTCACGAATCTGCGCGTGGCCCTCGTGGGCGACATCCTGCACAGCCGCGTGGCCCGTTCCGACATCCACGCGCTGACGTCGCTGGGCGTGCCGGAAGTGCGCGCCATCGGCCCGCACACGCTGCTGCCGGGCGGCCTGGAGCAGATGGGCGTGCGCACCTTCACCAACATGGATGAAGGATTGAAAGACGTGGACGTGATCATCATGCTGCGCCTGCAAAACGAGCGCATGAGCGGCGCGCTGCTGCCGTCCGCGCAGGAATATTTCAAGAGCTATGGCCTCACGCCCGAGCGGCTGGCGCTGGCCAAGCCCGACGCCATCGTGATGCACCCCGGTCCCATGAACCGTGGCGTGGAAATCGACTCCGCCGTGGCCGACGGCGCCCAGGCGGTGATTCTGCCGCAAGTGACATTCGGGATTGCCGTCCGCATGGCGGTAATGAGCATCGTGGCAGGAACGCAGGGATGAACGCAAGCATGAAAATCACCATCAAGAACGGCCACCTGATCGACCCGGCCAACGGCATCGACGGCATCAACGACGTGTACCTCGCGGACGGCAAGGTCGCCGCCATCGGCACAGCACCTGTCGGCTTCACGGCCGACCGGACCATCGACGCGACCGGCCTGATCGTCGCTCCCGGCTTTGTCGACCTGGCCGCGCGCCTGCGCGAACCGGGCTACGAATACAAGGCCACGCTGGACTCGGAAATGCAGGCCGCCGTGCAAGGCGGCGTCACCAGCCTGGTCTGCCCACCGGACACCGACCCGGTGCTGGACGAACCGGGCCTGGTGGAAATGCTGAAACACCGCGCCCGCTCGCTCAACCAGTCGCACGTGCACCCGCTGGGCGCGCTGACCATGGGCCTGAAGGGCCAGGCGCTGACCGAAATGGCCGAGCTGACCGAATCGGGCTGCATCGGCTTCTCGCAGGCGGAAGAACCGATCGAGGACACCAACGTGCTGCTGCGCGCACTGCAATACGCGGCCACGTTCGGCTTCACGGTGTGGCTGCGGCCGCAGGATGCGCACATCGGCCGCGGCGGCATCGCGGCCAGCGGCCCGCTGGCGTCGCGCCTGGGCCTGTCCGGCGTGCCGGTCATGTCCGAGACCATCGCGCTGCACACGATTTTCGAGCTGATGCGCGCCACCGGCGCCCGCGTCCACCTGTGCCGCATCTCGTCGGCCGCCGGCCTCGAGCTGATCCGCAGCGCCAAGCAGGAAGGCTTGCCCGTCACCTGCGACGTGGGCGCCCACCACGTGCACATGACCGACACCGACATCGGCTTCTTCGACTCCAACGCGCGCATGACGCCGCCGTTCCGCAGCCAGCGCGACCGCGATGCCATCCGCCTGGGCCTGTTCGACGGCACGGTCGATGCGCTGTGCTCGGACCATACCCCGGTCGACGACGACGAAAAACTGCTGCCGTTCGGCGAAGCGTCGCCGGGCGCCACGGGCCTCGAACTGCTGCTGTCGCTGAGCCTGAAATGGGCCAGCGATTACGCGGCCCTGCAGAACACGGGCAGCGTGCGGCCGCTGGCGCGCGCGCTGGCCCGCATCACGTCCGAACCGGCCCGCGTGGCGGGTCTGGCTGCCGGCACGCTGTCGGTGGGCGCGGTGGCGGACGTGGTGGTGTTCGATCCTGAAGCCCACTGGACGGTGCACGCGTCGGCGCTGGCCAGCCAGGGCAAGCACACGCCTTTCCTCGGCTACAACCTGGCCGGACAGGTGCGCACCACCATCGTGGCCGGCCACATCGCCTTCCAGCGCGCTTGATGGCATGAAGCTGTCAACCAGTGTGCGCCTGGCGCGCGTGTTCCTGCACGTGCTGTGGGGCATGGCCATTTGCGCGGTCGTGTTTCCCTGGAGCGCACGCGCGCGCCGCAATCATCTCATCCGCCGCTGGTCCACCCGGCTGCTGGCGCTGTGCAATGTGACAGTGGCGCAGGACGGCGGCGTGCTGTGTGCCACGCCGGCGCCCGTGCTGGACCAGGGCGTGGTGGTGGCCAACCACGTGTCGTGGCTGGACATTTTCGTGATCCACAGCCTGCACCCGAGCCATTTCGTGGCCAAGGCCGAGATCCGGTCATGGCCGCTGGGCGGCTGGCTGGCGGAAAAGGCCGGCACCGTGTTCATCGCGCGCGGCAACCGGCGCGACCTGCGCCACATCTTCAAGGGCCTGGTGCACACGCTGGAAGGCGGCGAACGGGTGGCGTTCTTTCCCGAGGGCACCACGGCGTCGCAGGGACAGTTATTGCCGTTCCACGCCAACCTGTTCGAGGCGGCCATCGACGCCCACGTCCCCGTGCAGCCGTTCGCGCTGCGCTACGTCGATGCCCACGGCGCCTTGCACCATTCGGTCGATTTCATCGGCGAGATGACGTTTGCCGAAAGCATCGTGGCGATCCTGGACGGGCCACCCGTGCTGGCGCGGCTGGCCGTGCTGGCGCCGATCGCGACCGACGGCGCGCACCGGCGCGAACTGGCCGAGCAAACCCATGCGGCAGTGGCTGCCGCGCTGGGCGTTGCCGCCACCCCCCACGTCTGAGCCGGCCCTGGACCCGCACGGCCAGGCCGGCGGCGGACCCTCGGGGTCCGACCCCACGCAACAGGGGCTCACGCGGTGGGGGCAACCCCACGCACCAGGGTCAGGCCTGTTTGCGGGCCGGTTCCTTGAACTGCGGGCATTGCACCTGCAGCAGGCTGCGGTCTTCCAGGCAGACGGCGGACAGCTGGCCACCCCAGACGCAACCACTGTCGAGACCGATCAAGTTCGGGCGCAGCGTCAGGCCCAGCGCCGACCAGTGGCCGAACACCACGGTAGCGTCGGCGCTGCGCCGGCCCGGCACGTCGAACCACGGTGACAAGCCGCTGGCCGGATCGGCAGTGCCGCTTTCCTTCATCTTGAAGTCCATCACCCCGTCTGCCGAGCAGAAGCGCAGGCGGGTCATGGCGTTGATGATGCAACGCAGGCGGTCGGCGCCGGCCAGGTCGTCCGACCATTGCGCCGGCTCGTTGCCGTACATCTGCGCCAGAAAGGCGGCAAACCGGTCGTCGGGGCCGCGCAGCATGGCGTGCACTTCGTCGGCCAGGGCCAGCGCCTGCGCCGCCGTCCACTGCGGCAGCAGGCCGGCGTGCACCAGCACGTGGTTCCGGACGCCGATGGCCAGCGGCCGCCGCCTTACCCAGTCGATCAGCTCGTCGCGGTCGGGCGCGGCCAGGATCTCGGCCAGCGTGTCGGACTTGTGCTCGGCGCGGATGCCATACGCCACGGCCAGCAGGTGCAGATCGTGGTTGCCAAGCACGCTATCGATGCGGCCGTCGCTGGCAAGCGCCAGCTGGCGCACGTGGCGCAGCGTGCCCAGCGAGTCGGGACCGCGGTTGATCAAGTCGCCTGCAAACAGAATGGATGGGTGCGCTTCACCTGCTTTTGCCGAGTGCGCCTGTATGCGTTCGAGCATGGCCAGGGTTTGTTCGTGGCAGCCCTGTAAATCCCCGATGACATAGGTTTTCATATTCAATACTCACTAAAACGTTGTCTGGGAACTTGTAACCACCGGTAAAAATGGGCGTACGGTGCCGATTTTTGCCCATTGGCACCGGTGTTTCACATAAAATATCGCTTAATACTAACTAATGCTTGCTGCAGGATACTAGATGATTTTTGTTACAGGCGGTGCCGGCTTCATCGGTTCGAATTTTGTTCTCGACTGGCTGGCCCAGTCCGATGAGCCCGTTGTCAACTTTGACAAGCTTACGTATGCCGGCAACCTCAATAACCTGGCGTCGCTGAAGCAGGACCCGCGCCACATCTTCGTGCGCGGCGACATCTGCGACCAGGCCCAGGTGTTGGCTTTGTTCCAGGAACACCAGCCGCGCGCGGTCGTCCATTTTGCCGCCGAAAGCCACGTCGATCGCTCGATCCTCGGCCCTGGCGAGTTCATCAACACCAACATCAACGGCACCTTCAGCCTGCTCGAAGCGGCGCGCGCCTACTGGACCGCGCTGCCCGATGGTGAAAAAGCCGCATTCCGTTTCCTGCACGTGTCCACCGACGAGGTGTACGGCACCCTGGGTCCGGACGATGCGCCGTTCACCGAAACCACCGCATTTGCGCCCAACAGCCCGTATTCGGCATCGAAAGCAGCGTCGGACCACCTGGTGCGTTCGTACTTCCATACCTATGGCCTGCCCGTGGTGACCACCAATTGCTCCAACAACTACGGTCCGTACCACTTCCCGGAAAAACTGATCCCGCTGATCATCGCCAACGCGCAAGCAGGCAAACCGCTGCCGATCTATGGAGACGGCCAGCAGGTACGCGACTGGCTGTACGTGAGCGACCACTGCGCCGCCATCCGCCGCGTGCTGGAAGCGGGGCGCCTCGGTGAGACCTATAACGTGGGCGGCTGGAACGAGATGGCCAACCTGGACGTGGTGCACACGCTGTGCGACATGCTGGACCAGCAAAAACCGAAGGCCGACGGCAGCAGCTACCGCGCCCAGATCACCTATGTGAAGGATCGCCCCGGCCACGACCGCCGCTACGCCATCGACGCCCGCAAGCTCGAGCGCGAACTGGGCTGGAAGCCGGCCGAAACCTTCCAGACCGGCATTGCCAAGACCGTGCAATGGTACCTGGATAACCAGGCCTGGGTCACCGACGTGCAGTCGGGCAGCTACGCCAACTGGGTGGAAACCAATTACTTCAACCGCGAGGGCCAGCAATGAGCGCCGCGCCGAACAAGTTGCACCGCAAGGGCATCATCCTGGCGGGCGGTTCCGGCACCCGCCTGTACCCGGTGACCATGAGCGTATCGAAGCAGCTGCTGCCGATCTACGACAAGCCGATGATTTACCATCCGCTGACCGTGCTGATGTTGGCTGGTATTACGGAAATCCTGCTGATCTCGACCCCGCAGGACACCCCGCGCTTCGAAGACCTGCTCGGCGACGGCAGCCAGTGGGGCATCAAGCTCAGCTACGCGGTACAGCCATCGCCGGACGGCCTGGCCCAGGCTTTCATCATCGGCAAGGAATTCATTGGCGACGCGCCGTCGGCGCTGATCCTCGGCGACAATATCTACTACGGTAACGACCTCGACGCCTTGCTGCGCAGCGCCAGCGAAGAGCCCGAAGGCGCCACCGTGTTCGCCTACCACGTGCACGATCCCGAGCGCTATGGCGTGGTGGAATTCGACGGCGGACGCACGGCGATTTCGATCGAGGAAAAGCCGCTGCAGCCCAAGTCGAACTACGCGGTCACCGGTCTGTACTTCTACGACAACAAGGTGTGCGACATTGCCGCCAGCATCAAGCCGTCGGCGCGCGGCGAGCTGGAAATTACCGACGTCAACCGCGTTTACCTCGAGCAAAACCAGCTCAAGGTGGAAGTGATGGGGCGCGGCATGGCCTGGCTCGATACCGGCACCCATGACTCGCTGCTGGAAGCGGGGCAATTCATTGCCACCATCGAAAAGCGCCAGGGCCTGAAGGTCGCTTGTCCTGAAGAGATCGCTTACCGCAAGGGTTATATCGATGCCGACCAGGTGCGCAAGCTGGCCGAGCCGCTCAAGAAAAATAATTACGGCAAGTATTTGCTGCAAATTCTGGAAGATAAGGTTGTTGCACGATGAATGTTATTACCACCCCACTCGACGGCGTCCTGGTGCTGGAACCGCGCGTCTTCGGCGACGATCGCGGTTATTTTTTCGAAAGTTTTAATGCGCGCCGCTTTGCCGAACTGACCGGCGTCACCCTGCCTTTCGTTCAAGACAACCATTCGCGCTCGGCCAAGGGCGTGCTGCGCGGCCTGCATTACCAGATCCAGCAGGCGCAGGGCAAGCTGGTGCGTGTGACGGAAGGCGCCGTGTTCGACGTTGTCGTCGACCTGCGTCGCAGTTCGCCGACCTTCGGCCAGTGGTTCGGCACCGAGCTGTCGGCGGAGAACAAGCGCCAGTTGTGGATCCCGGCCGGCTTTGCCCACGGCTTCGTGGTGACGTCCGACTTTGCTTCGTTCCTGTACAAGACCACCGACTACTGGGCGCCCGAGCACGAGCGCGCTGTGCGCTGGAACGATCCGGCCATCGGCATCGACTGGCCGCTTGACGGCGAGCCTCAGCTCTCCGGCAAGGACCTGGCCGCAGCGCTGCTGGCCGACGCCGAGGTGTTCGCATGAAAATCCTGCTGACCGGCAGCACCGGCCAGGTCGGCTACGAGCTGGCGCGCAGCCTGCAGGGCCTGGGCGAGGTGGTGGCAGTGGACCGCAACGTGATGGACCTGTCCAACCTGGACCAGGTGCGCGACGTGATCCGCCAGGTGCGCCCGCAATTGATCGTCAATCCGGCCGCCTACACGGCGGTGGACAAGGCCGAGAGCGAGCCGGAACTGGCGTACCGCGTCAATGCCGAAGCGCCGGGCCTGATGGCCGAGGAAGCCAGGCTGCTGGGCGCGGCCATGGTGCATTATTCGACCGACTACGTGTTCGACGGGGCCAGCCCGGCGCCGCGCAGCGAGGACGACGCCACCGGCCCGCTCAATGTGTATGGCGCCAGCAAGCTGGCCGGCGAACAGGCGATTGCCGCTGCCGGCATCGATCACCTGATCTTCCGCACCAGCTGGGTGTACGGAACGCGCGGCAAGAACTTCCTGCTGACCATGCTGCGCCTGGCCCGGGAGCGCGAGGAACTGCGCGTGGTGGCCGACCAGCACGGCGCGCCCACCTGGAGCCGCACCATTGCCGACACCACGGCGCTGGTGCTGGCGCAGGCGCGCCAGGGCGGCGCCGACTGGTGGCGCGCGAACAGCGGCGTCTACCACCTGAGCGCGCAGGGCGAGACCACCTGGTTCGAATTCACCCAGGCCATTGTGGACGCCGCGGGCCTGGCGTGCCGCGTGCTGCCGATCGGCAGCGCCGAGTATCCGACGCCGGCCCGCCGCCCGCAATATTCGGTGATGTCGTCCGAGCGCCTGATGTCGCGCTTCTGCCACCTGCCCGACTGGAAACAGGCCCTGCACCTCTGCATTGGCTGAGCCCGCTGCCGGCGCCCGCCGCCGCTCACTGCTCACCAAGGCTGATTGCCGCTTCGGCAGTCAGCCTTTCGCTTTTTTGCCGTCTTCCGGCAATCGGCTCCTTACACTTTTTGCCGCGCGTATATCGCGTCACGCCTATCGGCGCATGGCCGACTATCCGGTACAATCAAGTTGACTTGCTGACAATTCCTGCTGTCATTGGCGCCTCGGTGAGGGAGCTCCCATGTTTTCTTTTTTGCTCAGCTTTATCGCTTCGACCCTGCTGACCCTCCTGGTGATCAAGGAGTCGCGCCTGCACGGCCCGGCGCTGGACGCCAATTTCGTCGGGGTACAAAAAGTGCATGGCCACCGCGTGGCGCGCATCGGCGGCCTGGCGATCTTCCTGGCCGTGGCGCTCAGTTCGGCCCTGTCGATCTGGCGCGTGCCGGCCATGGGCCAATGGCTGATGGGCTTGCTGCTATGTTCGACCGTGGCGTTTGCAGGCGGCATCATCGAGGACTACACGGGACGCGTCAGTGCCGCCTGGCGCCTGCTGCTCACCATGGGCGCCGCCGCGCTCGGCTTCTTCCTGCTCGACGCCCGCATCGACCGCATCGACTGGCCGCTGGCCGTGCTGCCGCTCGCTTACTGGTGGCTGACCCTGCCGCTGACGGTGCTGGCAGTGGCCGGCATTGCCAATGCGGTCAATATCATCGACGGCTTTAACGGCCTGGCCAGCGTGGTGTGCATCTGCATGCTGCTGTCGCTCGGTTACGTGGCCCTGCAGGTCGGCGATACCTTCGTGCTGGTGGCAGCGCTGATCGTGGCGGGCGCCGCTGCCGGCTTCCTGATCTGGAATTATCCGGTCGGCCTGATATTCCTCGGCGACGGCGGCGCTTATTTTATCGGCTTTATGCTGGGCGAACTGGCGGTATTGCTGGTGATAAGAAACCCCCAGGTCTCGACCTGGTATCCCGCCCTGTTATTGATTTACCCGGCGTTTGAAACGCTGTTCTCGGTCTACCGCCGCATGTTCGTGCGCGGCAAGTCTCCGGTGCTGCCCGACGGCATACATTTGCACAGCCTGATCTTTCGCCGCGTGGTGCGATGGGCAGTGGGCAGCAAGGAGGCGCGTGCGCTGGTGCGCCGCAATTCGCTGACCTCGCCTTATTTATGGCTGTTTTCGCTGTTTGCCGTGATTCCGGCCACGGTTTTCTGGCACCATACCCCGATATTAATGGGCGCCTGCCTGATGTTTATTGCAAGTTACCTCTGGATTTATGTGCGCATCGTTCGCTTTAAAGCGCCGCGCTGGATGATACGGCATAAGAAAACGTGAATTTTTTAGGCTGATGTAATATATTCGGGCAATAATTTATATCGTTATCATTTAAAGGGAATCTCATGGATCTGTCTAAATTATCGTCCGCCCAATTGCGCGACCTGCAGGAACAAGTCAAAGGCGAATTAAAACAGCGCAGCACCCAGGACCGGTCCGAAGCGCTGGAGAAAATCCACGCCATTGCCCGCAGCGTGGGTTTGCCGCTCAAGGAACTGGTGGGCGCCACCCCGGCGCGCGGCGGCCGCACCGGCACCGTGGCGGCGCAGTTCCGCAATCCGGCCGACGCGTCGCAGCAGTGGACCGGCCGTGGCCGTCAGCCCAAGTGGGTCAAGGACTGGGTCGACGGCGGCAAGGATATCGCCGGCCTGAAGATCTGAGCCACACGCCGATCGCTTGGACAAAACGGCGGCAGGGCTTGCCTGTTGCCGGTATCGCACTTACTATGTCAGGCGCATGGCAGCGCACGCAACGGCCGGGCTATCATGCTGGCGGCAGCCACCCATTCTTCTAATCCCGCGTCCACGCCCCCCACGGTTCGCGCCGTTGGCGCCGGCTCGACGCACGCTCATCAGTGACTATGGTTTCCTTATCCAAGACGATCTTCAAAGCCTACGACATTCGCGGCATCATCGATAACACCCTCGACGAGGGCGTGGCCCGCCAGATCGGCCAGGCGTTCGGCCAGGCGGCGCTTGCCAAAGGCGAACAAAGCGTGGTGATCGGCCGCGACGGTCGGCTGTCGGGACCGGCGCTGGCGGCGGCGTTGGCGCAGGGCCTGCAAGCGGCGGGCGTGAACGTGATCGACCTGGGCGTGGTGGCCACGCCGATGGTGTATTTCGGCACCAACGTGCTGGGCGCGGCCTCGGGCATCATGGTAACCGGTAGCCACAATCCACCGGACTACAACGGCTTCAAGATGGTGCTCGCAGGCGAGGCCATCCATGGTGAGGCGATCACGTCGCTGTACCAGCGCATCGTCGACCACGACGGTTCTTCGGCTGCCGTGTCGGGCAACTACAGCACCCATGACATCCGCGCCCAGTACCTGGAACGCATCATTGGCGACGTCAAGCTGGCGCGTCCGATCAAGATCGCCGTCGATTGCGGCAACGGCGTGGCTGGCGCGTTTGCCGGCGACCTGTATCGCGGCATGGGCTGCGAAGTGATCGAGCTGTTCTGCGAAGTGGACGGCACGTTCCCCAATCACCACCCCGATCCTGCCCATCCGGAAAACCTGCAGGACCTGATCCGCTGCCTGCAGGAAACCGACGCCGAGATCGGCCTGGCCTTCGACGGCGACGGCGACCGCCTGGGCCTGGTGACCAAGGATGGCCAGATCATTTATCCGGACCGCCAGATGATGTTGTTCGCGGCCGATGTCCTGTCGCGCCACCCTGGCGAGCAGATCCTGTACGACGTCAAATGCACGCGCCACCTGGCGCCGTACATCGAGCAAGCGGGCGGCGTGCCGCTGATGTACAAGACCGGCCACTCGCTGGTCAAGGCCAAGCTCAAGGAAACCGGCGCCCCGCTGGGCGGCGAGATGAGCGGCCATATCTTCTTCAAGGACCGCTGGTACGGCTTTGACGACGGCCTGTACGCGGGCGCGCGCATGCTGGAAATCCTCACCAGGGAACAGGACGCGTCGGCGCTGCTCAATGCGCTGCCGCAGTCGGACAGCACGCCCGAGCTGCACCTGCACCTGGCCGAAGGCGAAAACTTCCTCGTCATGGATCAGCTGCGCGCCAACGCCGAATTCCCCGGCCACCGGCAGATCATCACCATCGACGGCCTGCGCGTGGAGTACGAGGATGGTTTCGGCCTGGCGCGTTCGTCCAACACCACGCCGGTGATCGTGATGCGCTTCGAAGCGGAAACGCCGGCCGCGCTGGCACGCATCCAGGGCCAGTTCCGCGACGTGATCCTGGCCGCCAAACCGGACGCCGAACTGCCGTTCTGACCGATGGCAACCCCAACGCGCGGCGCCCGGCCGCTCAATATCCTGCTGGTGCGCGTCTCCTCGCTGGGCGACGTGCTGCACAACCTGCCGATGGTGGCCGACATCGCCCGCCACTTCCCCGACGCCCATATCGACTGGGTGGTGGAGGAGGGCTTTGTCAGCCTGGTGCGCCTGAACCCGCGCGTGCGCACCGTCATCCCGTTCGCGCTGCGGCGCTGGCGCAAGAGCCTGGGCAAGCCTGAAACCCGGGCCGAGATCAGGCAATTCTTCCGCACCCTGCGCGCCGAGCAGTACGACTATGTATTCGACACCCAGGGCCTGCTCAAGACCGGCATCATCATGGGCGCCGCCCGCGTGGTCAAAGGCGGGCGCAAGGTGGGCATGGCCAACGGCAGCGAGGGCTCGGGCTACGAAGGCATTTCGCGCATCTTCCACCACGTGAGCGTACCCACCGATCCGCGCACCCACGCGGTGGCGCGCGGACGCCTCGTGGCCGGCGCGGCGCTGGGCTATGCAGTGGACACGCCTGCCGATTTCGGCCTGCCGCCAACCGCTGCCGAGGCGCCGCGCCCCGACTGGATGCCGCCTGCCTACGCGGTATTTTTCCACGGCACCGCGCGCGACGCCAAAAAATGGGATCCCGAAAACTGGATCGCCCTCGGCCGCGCGCTCGCCCCCATGCCCATCCTGCTGCCCTGGGGCTCGCCCAAGGAAAAAGCGCAAGCCGAACACCTGGCTGCCAGCCTGCCCAACGCCCGCCTGCTGCCCAAGCTGTCGATGGCGGATGCCGTCACGCTGGCGCGCCGCGCCGACCTGGCGATCGGCGTCGATACGGGTTTGACCCATATTGCCGCTGCTTTCGTGCGGCCCACCGTGGAAATCTATGCCGACTCGCCGCGCTGGAAGACGGAGGGTAACTGGTCGCCGCGCATCGTCAACCTGGGCGACACCGGCACCCCGCCATCGGTGGCCGAGGTGCTGGCCGCCGCCCGCCGCCTGCTGGGCCCCAGTCACATTCAAGGCTGAGCATGCGTATCGTTTATTCCCTCCTGTGGTGGCTGGCGTTGCCGCTGGTGCTGGCGCGGCTGTGGCTGCGCGGCCGCAAGGAACCGGGCTACCGCCAGCACTGGGGCGAACGCCTGGGCCTGTACGGCCGGGCCGCGTGGTCCACGCCGGCAACGCCGGTGCTGTGGGTGCACGCCGTCTCCGTGGGCGAAACCCGCGCCGCCGAGCCGCTGGTCGATGCGCTGCTGGCCGCGTATCCGCACAGCCGCGTGGTGCTCACCCATATGACGCCTACCGGCCGCGAGACCGGCCGCACGCTGTTCGCCAAACATGGCGCGCGCCTGGTGCAATCGTTCCTGCCGTATGACACCGGCCTGATGGTGTCGCGCTTCATCGCGCACTTCCAGCCGTCGGTGTGCATCCTGATGGAAACCGAGGTATGGCCCAACCTGATCGCCACGTGCGGCCGGCGCGGCGTGCCGGTCATGCTGGCCAACGCCCGCCTGTCGCAACGCTCGCTGGGCAAGGCCCAGCGCCTGGGCGCACTGATCCGCGAAGCGGCGCACGGCGTGACGCTGGTCGCTGCGCAAACCGAGGCCGATGCCGCGCGCGTGCGCACGCTGGGCGCGCCGCGCGTGGAAGTCACCGGCAGCATCAAGTTCGACGTGGTGGTGCCACCGGCCGCACTGGCCACGGGCGCGGCGCTGCGCCAGGCCATCGACGCCGGCGGCAGCACGATTGGGACGAGGCCGGTGCTGCTGTGCGCGAGCACCCGGGAAGGGGAGGAAACCCTGATCCTGGACGCATACCGTCAGGCGCGCGCCAGTTTGCCGGCCGGGACGCTGCTGTTGCTCGTGCCCCGCCACCCGCAGCGGTTTGCCGAAGTGGAGCAGCTGGTGGCAGCTGCAGGGTTGACCGTGCAGCGCCGCAGCACGCTGGCGCTGGGCGACGCGCAGCCGGCTGCCCCGGCCGCCAGCGTCGATGCCGCGACCGATGTGCTGCTGGGCGACTCGATGGGCGAGATGTTCGCGTATTACGCGGCCTGCGACGTGGCCTTCGTGGGTGGCAGCCTGCTGCCGCTGGGCGGCCAGAACCTGATCGAGCCGGCCGCGCTGGGCAAGCCCGTGATGATCGGCCCGCACACCTTCAATTTCGAGCTGGTGACCGAGGATGCGATTGCCGGCGGCGGCGCCCTGCGCGTGGCCGATGCCGGCGCGCTGATGACACAGGCAGCGCGCCTGCTCGGTGACGATGCCGCCCGCGCCGCCATGGGCGCCAGCGCGATGGCGTTCGCCAACCAGCATCGCGGCGCCACGGCGCGCACGCTGGCCTTGCTGCCGTCGCTGCTGCAGCGCTGATCAACGACAATACAGCGACGATACCGCGACGATATCACCGATAATCGTCGCCCATCGTCGTCCCCTGTGGTCAGTGATCGACCGCGTCGCCGACGATCAGTTTGACGAGCAGCGTGTCGGCGATAAAGTCCGAAGCCGGCAGCGTCAGGTGACCATAATCCCACGCCGTGAGTCCCTTGGTCTTGTCGTCACCGAGATAAACCAGGCACCCCTGGGCATTGCAGAACTGTCCGATCAGATCCGCAAAGACCATCGACGGCTAGGCTTCGAAATGCGCTCTCAGATCGCTATTGTTGTCATACACCGCTTGATCGAGTCCCACAAAAGTGCGTTGCGGGGTGTTTTCCCAGAGTTTTCTGAGGACGATTTTTGGCAGCGCCTGCTCCCAGTGCGGCACCGGACCCGCGAAGATTACTTTTTTGACGCCGGCTGCAGTCAGCTTGGCATGCAAGGCACGGAATTGATCGATACTCTGGCCGGTACTTTGGGCAATCAACACCACGTCGGGCGCCGCCTGCCTGATTGACTGCATGGCAAACCAGTTCGACTGCGCGCAATAGTCGGTGGTCGATGGCGCCACGACGTTCGCATCGGGCATGCAACCGGAACTGGCCACCTGCAGGATTTGCCATTCCCGTGGCAGGTGGTTTTTCAGCCCGTAATTCAAATGTTCCGCGTGCGAGTCGCCCCAGATAAACACTGATTTCGCATGGGCCTTATCGCGCACATGGCAGGAAGCCGTCAGTGCCGGTCGAGGGATCAGGGTATTTCCTCCAGCGAGGAATTTCGGGATATCGTAGAAGTTGCAGTCTTCCCGATATTGATTGAGGATGTCGTGGCTGCGTACGTAATGCCAGTCTGGATAACTGTTTTCAAAATTGTCGGCAAACATACTTTTTCCGGCCAGCCGGTAACCCGTACCTTCCAGGCCGTCCTTGGCGTAGCAATAATAACCGGCCGAACCCACCACCAGCATGACAAGCGGGAAAACCACGCTGCTGTGTCTGGCGATCATGACCGTGTTATTGCGCACCGGCCTCTCAATCAAGCGATAAGTCAGCCATGCCAGGACGATCGACAGCACAATCGCCACGAGCTTGATATGCCGGGCGGGCGGCGCACCTTCCACGATGTGCAGGAATGAAAAAATCGGCCAATGCCACAGGTAGAGCGGATAGCTGATCAGTCCGAACCAGACGAACAGGCGTGACGACAATACTTTTTTATTCAGCAATGCCGTGGGGCCGGCCGAAATGATCAGGCAAGCGCCGACCGTGGGCAACAGCGCCCACCAGCCGGGGAATGCGCTTTGCTTGTTGATCAGTAATAAGCCAGCGGCCAGCAACAGGAAGCCGGCAGCCGAGCGTACATTCCGGAATCGCTGCAGCAACTGCGGCCGATACAACGCGGTATAGGCGAGCAAGCTGCCCATCATCAGCTCCCAGAAGCGCGACTGCGGCGAATAGAACGCCGCGGTGGGGTCGGTGCGCAGATAAACCACACTGACGGCGAACGACAGCAGCGCGAGCAAAATCACGGTGATCGACAGATTCCATTTCTTTTTCCAGGCGATCGCCAGGATCAGTGGCCAGAAGATGTAGAACTGCTCCTCTACCGCCAGGCTCCATAAATGCAGCAGCGGCTTGACGTCCGCACTGGCGTCGAAGTAGCCGCTCTCTTGCCACAGCAGGATATTGGAGATGAATATCGCGCCGCCGGCCGTATGTTTGCCAAGCTGGCGATATTCATCCGCCAGCAGGAAGAACCAGCCGAAGGCCATGCATGAAATCAGCACCAGCAGCAGCGCCGGGAAAATCCGCTTGACGCGGCGCCGATAAAATTCGGCAATGCTGAAATTTCCGGCGTCGAGATTTTTGAAGATAATCGTCGAGATCAGAAATCCGGAAATAATAAAAAATATGTCGACGCCAATGAAGCCGCCCCGGATGTACTGGGGGAAAGCATGGAAGCCAACGACTGCCAGGACGGCGATGGCCCGGAGGCCGTCAATATCGGCGCGATATTTTAAATGCTGGTCACTTGGAGCGGCTGAATTATGCTGGGTCATTGCTTCGGAGAATTTTGGGTCATGGCCGGCATTCTCCCGTGTTACACGGCCCTGCGCAAGTTAGTTGAGCCAATTAGTCGAACCAAATATCGCTCAGGCATACGTTCCAGCAAATGCGCAGCCGCGTGCAGGCCCGCCAGCCGTGCGCGCGGGTCAGCCGCCGCCGATTCCCTCGACGATCACGCCGCTGCCGCCGCAGTTGGCGCAGCTGACCTTTTCGCCGTCCTGCTGCACCTGTCCGCTGCCATGGCAGACCGGGCACACATCCTCGCCCGTGCCTGGCGTGCCGGGTGGGGCGTCGTCGCCGGGATTCATCGATGCATCGAGCACATAAGCGGGTACGCTGGACATGGGAGCCTCCGAAACAAAATAAGGAGGTTCATTTTGTCACGTGCGGCGCGCGTGGCGAAACACAGTACGATCAGCCGTTGTATTTTAGTTATTGCCTGACTTCGCAAGCAATTTTGTAATTAAAAGTAGGTTAACTATGTTATCTTTTTTACTGCTTTTAAACCAAAACCACTTGAAAGGGCGACAGTGAAGAATCCGAACTTTGCACGGAAAATGATGTTGTCGGCAGTGCTGGCCGCGTCGGCATGGGGCAGCGCCGCCCACGCCGAGGACCGCACGATTGCAATCGACATCGGCGGCATCGAAAGCACGACTTACCTCGATCACCCCGGCAATACCATCCTGGAATTCAACCTCGGCGCCAACGCCCGCATCAATACCTTTGCCTGGGATGTCACGCTGACGGCGCTGCCGGGCAGCCTGCTGGCCGACTCGCTGGTGGAAATCCGCGACAGCACCGGGTTCAATTCGCTGTCGTTCCTGCCCAGCTCGATCGACAATCCCGACGGCGATTATCATGCCGGGACCAAGCACTATGCGGGCAGCGTGGACTTCCGCACGCTCGACACGCCGTACGGCGTGTACGACTACAGCTTCAGCCTGGGGCCGAGCGGCATCTTGCGCCTCGAGTTTGCTGAGAACATGGATAACCTGGAAGGCGCGGACGCGCTCTGGAATGCCGGCAGCACGCTGACCATCGGCTATGCCGTCGCGCCGGTGCCGGAACCGGGGACATACGCCATGCTGATGCTGGGCCTGGGCGCGGTGGGTGCCATGGCGCGCCGGCGCCGCAACCGTCCGGCGCTGTAACCTGACCGTAGCCCCGTCGCCGGTCAGAACAGGACCGGCAATTCCTGCGCTCGCTTGCGCAGCAGGTTGCGGGCGTCGTCGTATTCGGGATAGATCAGGCCCACGGTGTCCCAGAAGGCGGCGCTGTGGTTCATCTCCAGCGTGTGCGCCAGTTCGTGCGCCACCACGTAGTCGATCAGCGGCAGCGAGAAGTGCACCAGTTTCCAGTTCAGGCGGATCTTGCGGTCGGCCGTGCAGGAACCCCAGCGCGTGCCGGCCGACGACAGGCCGAACGAGTGATACTGCACGCCCAGCCGGCCCGCATACAGGTCCAGGCGCTGCGCGAACAGCTCGCGTGCCTGCTGCTGGTACCACAGTTTGACGCGCTCCTTGAGCACGGTCTCGGTGGCGCCCGGCAGCAGCACCATGGTCAGCTCCTGCGTGTGCGGGTTGTAGCTGCTGCGGTGGCGTCCGCCCACCAGCAGGCGCAGCGTGATGTCGGCGCCCAGGTACGGCAGTTGCGCGCCGTCGATCCATTCCACGGGCGGCTTTTGCAGGCGCGCGGCGCGCCGTTCGCGCCGCTCCTTGAGCTTGGCCAGGATCCACTGCTGCTTGGTGCGGATGGCGTTGTCGATTTCGGTGATGGTGACGCGCTTGGGCGCCGTCACGCGCAGGCCGTCGTCGTCGATCATGAAGCCGATCGAGCGCCGCGTGGACCGGCGCAGTTCGTATTCGAGGATGAATTCGCCCACCTGCAGCTGGCGCTTGGTGCTCGGTTCGGGCGGCGGCAGCGTGACGCGTGGCTTGATGGGCACGGCCGTCTGCGGCGTGGCAGCAGGCGGCGGAGTGTGGGAAGCGTGGGGCGTGACGTAGGGAGAAACGGGAGGCGGCTTGCCGGCAGCCGGCGGCACCGACCATACCGGCGCCGTATAGACCGAGCGGGGCGGCGGCGCCTCCCGTCCGAACATGTCGGGCTGGTCGATGGCGGTGGCCGCCACCGACGCCGGTTCATCGAGCGCGGCGGCCGGTATAGCCGCCGGGGTCGGCGTGGCCAGGTCGTCTAGCCAGCGTTGTAGGCGTGGGGCGAAATGACGCGCATTTCTGATTCTATCCAATTTTCCACCTGTTGCATCATGCCGTCCGGCGTTTGTCCTTCAGAAGAAATAGGCTTGCCTATCGATACTGTAACAAGCCCGGGGCGTTTGATGAAGGAATTTTTCGGCCAGCATTCGCCCGAGTTGTGCGCGATCGGCACCACCACGGCGCCGGTCTCGATGGCCAGGCGCGTGCCTCCGCTCTTGTACTTGCCCTTCTGGCCGACGGGAATGCGCGTGCCTTCCGGGAACATGATGATCCACTGGCCGTCCGCCAGCCGGCGCTTGCCGATACGCACCACGTGCTTGAACGCGTGCTTGCCCTGCTTGCGGTCGATGGGGATCATGCGCAGCAGCGCCATCGCCCAGCCGAAGAAGGGAATGTACAGGATCTCTTTCTTGAACACGAACACCAATGGGCGCGGCAGGTTGGGCAGCAGGAAAATGGTTTCCCATGCCGACTGGTGCTTGGACAGCACCACCGCTTGCGCGTCAGGAAAATTCTCGGCGCCGCGCACTTCGTAGCGGATGCCGCAGATCACCTTCAGGCACCAGATGATGAACACGTTCCAGCGCGAGGTGACCCAGAAGCGCTTGTTGTAGGGCAGGGGCGCGGCCAGGAAGCAGACCAGCGACCAGATGATGGTGGACACCACCATGACAATGGTGAACAGCAGCGAACGCAAAAACAGGACAGGATGACCCAACACAGACTCCGGGAACTTTATTTAAATGGCGACCTGCAGCACCGGTGGCGTGGCGGTCTTGAGCAGATGGGCGACCGTGGCAGCAAGGTCGGGAAACACCACGGTGCCGGGCGGCAGCCCGCCCGTGGCCTGGGTTTTTTCGCCCTTGCCGGTCAATACCAGGTACGGCACGCAGCCGCTCACATAGCCGGCCTGCAGGTCGCGCAGCGAATCTCCCACGACCGGCACGCCTTTCAGGCTGACTTTGTAGCGGTTGCCGATCTCGGTGAACATGCCCGGTTTCGGCTTGCGGCAGTCGCAGTTGTCGGCCGCCGAGTGCGGGCAGAAGAACACGGCGTCGATGTCCGCGCCCACCTGCTGCGCCAGGTTGTGCATCTTCTGGTGGATGGCGTTCAGGGTGGCCATGTCGAAGTACTCGCGGGCGATGCCCGACTGGTTCGACGCCACCACCACGCGGTAGCCGGCCTGGTTCAACCGGGCGATCGCCTCGAGCGAGCCGGGCACGGGAATCCACTCGGCCGGCGACTTGATGAAGTCGGGGGAGTCATGGTTGATCACGCCGTCGCGGTCGAGGATGATCAGCTTGATGGCCGGCGCGCCCATTACGCCGCCAGCTTCGAAATGTCGGCCACCCGGTTCATCATGCCGTGCAGCGACGACAGCAGCGCCAGCCGGTTGTTGCGCAAGGCGACATCCTCGGCCATCACCATCACGTCGTTGAAGAACGCATCCACCGCGTCGCGCAATTGCGCCAGGGTTTTCAGGGCGTCGGCAAAGTCGCCGCGGATAAAGGCCGCGTCGATGTCGGGCTGCACGCGTGTCACTGCTGCGGCCAGGTTTTTCTCGGCCTCGTCCTGCAGCAGGGCGGGGTCGACCACGATGGCGCCCACGGCCGACAGCGCCGCCTCGTTCTTTTTCAGGATGTTGGTGATGCGCTTGTTGGCAGCGGCCAGCGAGGCCGCTTCCGGCAGCGCGGCAAACGCCTTGACCGCTTCCAGGCGCTGCACGATGTCGTCCAGGCGGTCGGGATTCTGCGCCACGACCGCTTCGATCTCGTTGGGCGAGAAGCCGCGCTCGCGCAGGATGCCGCGCAGCCGGTCCATCATGAACGCGGTCACGTCGGCGGACGGATCGTTGAAGCCGGCGATGCCGGTGAACTGCTGGGCCGCGGCATCGAGCAAGCCGCTGATCGACAGCATCAGGCGCTTTTCGATCAGCATGCGCAGCACGCCCAGCGCGTGGCGGCGCAGCGCGAACGGGTCCTTGTCGCCGGTGGGCTGCAGGCCGATCGACCAGATGCCCACCAGGGTTTCGAGCTTGTCGGCCAGCGCCACGGCGGTGCCGGTAATGGTCGATGGCAGCGCGTCGCCTGCAAAGCGCGGCTGGTAGTGTTCGGACGCGGCCAGCGCCACGTCTTCCGGTTCGCCGTCATTGCGCGCGTAATACGTGCCCATGATGCCTTGCAGCTCGGGGAACTCGCCCACCATGTCGGTGAGCAGGTCGGCTTTCGACAGCTTGGCGGCGCGGGTGGCCAGCGCGGTGTCGCCGCCGATCTGGGTGGCGATGAAGCCGGCCAGGCCCGACACGCGTTCGCTGCGCTCGGCCTGGGTGCCCAGCTTGTTGTGGTACACGACGTTCTTGAGCAACGGCAGGCGCGACTCCAGCGTCTTCTTCTTGTCCTGCTCGAAGAAGAACTTGGCGTCGGACAGGCGCGGGCGCACCACGCGCTCGTTGCCGCCGATAATCGCCTGCGGCGTGTCGGTGGCGATGTTGGAGACGATCAGGAAGCGCGAGCGCAGCTTGCCGTCGGCGTCCGTCAGCGCAAAGTATTTCTGGTTGGTCTGCATGGTGAGGATCAGGCATTCCTGCGGCACGGCCAGGAATTCTTCCTCGAAGTGGCATTCGTACACGACCGGCCATTCGACCAGGGCCGTGACTTCGTCGAGCAGCGCTTCCGGCATCAGCACCTGGTCGGCGCCGGCCTTGGCCAGCAGTTCGGCGCGGATCTGTTCCTTGCGCTCTTCAACCGAGGCCAGCACCTTGCCTTCGGCTTTCAGCGTGGCCGCGTAGGCGTCCGCGCTCGGCACGGTCACGCCGCGCTGGCCGGGCGCCGTCAGGAAGCGGTGGCCTTCGGTCTTGTTCGATGCAGTCAGGCCCAGCAGGGTAAGCGGCAGCACGGTCTCGCCATGCAGTGCGATCAGGCTATGCGCA
>JBEVMD010000301.1:0-2806 GCA_040508835.1 Duganella sp.
CCGATATTGTAGGACCAGTCGATCTGGAACTCGTAGCGCTGGCCAGGCTTGAGCGGCGTGGGCAGGTCAATGCGCATCATGGTGCGGTTGATCGTGTACTTGAGCGGCTGGCTGCCGGCGGTCACATTGGCGATCTTGAAGCCGCCGTCGAATTCGCGGCCGGCCAGCACGCCGCGCAGGCCTTCGAATTTATAGCTCTCTTCGGGGCTGCGCGGCTTGGCCCACGCTTCGCGCGAAGGCTGGGTGAGCATCAGGCGGGCGTCCGAATCCTGTTTATAGATGTTCTGGTCCAGCTGTATCCACAGGTAGCTCAGCGTATCGGGCGAGTTGTTGTGGTAGCGGATTTGCTCGGTGCCGGTCAGCGCGCGCTTCGACTCGTCCAGCGTGGCGCGGATCGTGTAGTCGGCGCGCTGCTGCCAGTAGGCGGCGCCCGGCGCGCCGGATGCGGTGCGATAGGTGTTGGGAGTAGGAAGAACTTCGTCCAGCTGACGGAACTTGTCGTCGAAAGGCTCCGCCGCAAACGCGGATACCGTAAAGCAAATGGCCATGAAGCCGAATGTCTTGCGCATAGTTTGTATTCCTACTCTTTACCCGAAGAAAAGAGCTTATGGTAAAGCAAGTAGAAGAACAATTACCCGCTGATACAATAAAATACAAACGAAGATACAGTTTATAACGTTATGCGCTAATCGGATGCGTACCGTGGCTGCGCACCGCGCCGGCGCATGGCGCGCAGCACGGTGCACAGGCGCGGTGCGCGGGCTTAGCGCGCTGCGTCCGATACGCTGTCCTGGAACTCGAAGCGGGCGTCGTCGTCGGCCGTCACCGCGCGCGATCCGGCGTCAAAGCGCATCAGGCGCGAGCCCTTGCCGCTGCTGGCGCGCGGCCATGCGGGCAGGCCGGCGGCGTTCGGATTGCCGGTCTTGACGAAGTTGGCGAAGTAGTCCTGCATCAGCGCGGACAGCGCCCTGTCTTCGGGCGTCCATGCATACACTTTATTCCCATCGAGGTTCCCCAGCGCGTATTCGATTTCGGCCGAATGGGCCGCGCCCGTGCTGCCCGGTCGCGCGCGGGTGTAGTAATAGCGATACACCGGCTGGCCGCCGGTGCGCGCGTGGGCGTCGAGCCACTTGTACGTGCCATACGCAATAAAGCGGTCGCTGGCCAGGTTCGTGGCGGCTGTCATCACGTCGACGCCGTCGGCCAGGTACGCCTGCTGCGCGGCAGGCGCCCGGTCGCCGTAGGTGGCTTGCAGCGCCAGGGTGAAATTGGCGGCGGTGGGTTCGGCCTCGCCCAGCACCTGTTTATAGTACCCCTCGTGCGAGTTCCAGCCCGCCAGCAGCGGCACGTGTGCCTGTTCGCCGGCCGCATACATGGCGGCGGGCTGGCGGGTAATCACGTCGCCATCGACGTTGGCGAAGAACCGCACGCCGGCCTTGGACGTGGCGTCGAGCAGCTGTTGCGCGGGCAGGGCGCGCAGCGCAGCCAGACCGGGCGCGCCTGCCTTGCCGGCGAATTCGACGCCGTTCTGTTCCGCCTGCGCCAGCAGCGGCAAACCGGTCAGCCCGAGCAGCGAGCCGCTCTCGCCGATTGCCCCGGCGATCAGCCCTTTTGCGCGGGGATTGATCATCTGCGCGCTGACCGAATACGAGCCGGCCGATTCGCCCGCGATGGTCACGCGCGCCGGATCGCCGCCGAAGGCAGCGATATTGTCATGCACCCATTGCAGCGCCGCTGCCTGGTCCATCAGGCCGTAGTTGCCCGAGGCGTGGCGCGGCGATTCGGCCGACAGCTCGGGATGGGCCAGGAAGCCGAACACGTTGAGCCGATAGTTGACGGTGACCGACACGATGCCTTTGGCAGCCATGGCCGCGCCATCGTAGCGCGGCTCGGAGCCGTCGCCGGCCGCAAAGCCGCCGCCGTGGAAGTACACCAGTACCGGCAGCTTGGATTTGGGCGACCTGGCGGGCGTCCACACGTTCAGGTACAGGCAGTCCTCGCTGCCTTCGGGGGAGCGGAACACCATGTCTGAAAACAGCGGCAGCTGCATCGGGCGCGGGCCGAATTGCGTGGCCTGGCGCACGCCGCGCCACGTCTGCGCGGGCTGCGGCGCTTTCCAGCGCAAGTCGCCCACCGGTGGCGCAGCGTAGGGAATGCCCTTGTACGACACGACGCCCGAAGCGTCCACCGTGCCTTGCACGGCGCCGGTGGCCGTGATCGCGCGCGGCGCGCTGGCCGCGTGGGCAGGATTGGTAAAGGCAAGCGCCAGGGCGGCCGCCGCAAACACTGATGAACCGAAGTTGGTCATGTCGTTCTGGTATGAGGGAAAAACGACGACTATACAGCGGCGGTCCGGGTTTGTCGCCGGACTGCCTGCACTGCGCGGGATGCGTGGGGTGGCGCGCATATCAAGCATCATGCAGGGTGCGATGGCGAACATACGCGCGGCCGCACGGTTGCTACGATGACTTTACTAACTCAACAACGCACAAGCAAAGCGAGGTCCATCATGGCAAGCGCCAAACAAGTTCTGGTCGTAGACGACAATGCCGAAATCGTGGAAATGCTGTCGGCCATGCTGCAGCACCACGGTTACGAAACCGCGTCGGCCCACAACGGCTACGAAGCCTGCGACTGGGTACGCGAAGGCATGCCGAAGGCGATCATCATGGACCTGGGCATGCCCTGGATGGACGGCTTTGGCGCCGTGCGCGCGATCCGCCGCATGCCGGGCGCCGAAACGCTGCCGATCATTGCACTCACCGGTTCCAGCGATAACGACTCGGCCAAGAAGGCCGTGGCGGCT
>JBEVMD010000312.1:0-20568 GCA_040508835.1 Duganella sp.
CAACTGGCGCCCGCTCACCGACATCGTCGACGGCGTGGCCGGCGACGAATTCTCGTATCCCGCCATGTCGCTGGTGGGCGACGAACTGCACATCACGTACACGTACCAGCGGCGCGCCATCGCCCACCACCAGTTCAGGATCGATCTGCTGAAGGAGGCGCCATGAATTTGCCCGATCTCGCCTTGCAGATCGTCTACGGACGCCTGGCGTGGGCGCTGGTCGCTTCGGCCCTGCTGCTGTCGCTGCTGCCCACCATCCTGTCCGCGCCCCGCATCCGGCGCTGGACCGGCGGCCTGCGCGCCGTGGGCCAGCGCACCCGCTGGCTGATCGTGGCCGCCATCTTCGTGGCCATGGCGCTGCCGGGCACGGCGTCGCCCGCCTACTGGCTCACGCTGGCGCTGCAGTATCCGGGCGGCCTGCTGGTGGGCTGCAGCGCGGTGTCGCTGCTGGCGCGCTGGCGCCGGCGCCCGGTGCGCTTTACCTTGCCCGCCGGCCTGGCGCTGGCGCTGTCCGTGATCGGCCTGGTGATCTACCTCGACACCTTCGGCATCCTGGCGCTGGGACTGTATTATGGCGGCTTCAACCCGGTGGCCGCGCCGCTGCTGGCATGCGCCGCCGCCATCGGCTTCGCGGTCAATGTCTGGCGCGGCGGGGCCACGGGGCCGTCGGCCGCGATGCTGATCGCGGTGCTGCTGTTTTCGCTGCTGCGCCTGCCCACCGGCAACCTGTGGGACGCCCTGCTCGATCCGCTGCTGTGGTCATGGGCGCTGGGTTCGACCGTGGTTGCGTGCATGCGCCTGGTGTTGGCGCGCCGCGCGCCGCGCGCCGCTGCCCCCACGCCGGAGCCGGAGCTGGTGCCGGTACGCGCGGCCGGCGGCGAATGATCCGAACGAATCAAACAACTATAGTCTAGCAAGGGAGTAGTGTATGTCAGCCAACCAGGTAGCGAACGTATCGAACAAGTGGTACGGCCATCCGGTCATTGCCGTCGGCATCGTGATCAATGTCTTCGTGATGGCGCTGGCCCTCATCTGGGCCAACGACCCGCCAGCGCTGTGGCGCCTGCTGGTGGAAGACGGCATCGTCGAATGGATGCAGTTCCTGTGCTTTGCCATGCTGGCCGGCCTGCTGGCCTTCCTGGCCGTAGAACAATGGCAGCGCACGCCCAAAGTGAACCTGCAACTGCTGGCGTTTGTCGGCCTGGCCGCGCTGGTGGCGCTGGCCGCGCTGGAGGAAATCAGCTGGTTCCAGCGCATTCTCCACATCGCCTCGCCCGAATTCTTCCTGCAGAATAACCGCCAGTCGGAGACCAACCTGCACAACCTGGCCATGGGCAGCGGCAGCGTGCACAAGGTCCTGCTGCTGAAGATCATCGCCATCGTCGGCCTGACCCACAACATCATCCTGCCGATCGTGGCGCGCCAGCGGCCGGCCGTGCAGCGCTGGGTGGAAAACCTGGGCCTGTACCTGCCGCCGCTGTGGCCATCGGTGATCTACATCGTGCTGGTGGCCATTTCGCATCTGGCGGTCGATCATCCGCGCAAGGGTGAGCTGGGCGAGACCTTCGGCGCCGTGCATTACCTGGTGACGGTCTTTGCCGCCTACTTCATGGGCGCCGGCTACGGCAAGCCCGCCGTGTTCCAGAATGCGCCCGACGCCCGCCGCGTCTCCACCCTGTTCTGCATGATGCTGGTGTTCCTGCTGATGACGGGCTGGATGCTGTCGGCCGGCGCCGGCGCCAGCACCTACATCGCCACCCACCCGAACCTCGGAGGCGAATGATGCAGGGGCGTGCCGACACCGTAGTAATCCGCGCCGGTGCCCGGCTCGCCCGATTGACCCGCTGGGCCGGCCCGTACGCGGTGCTGTTCCAACTGCTGCTGCTGGGCGCGGCGATCCTGTCGCTGTCGCGTTTTGCGCTGCTGGCCTGGCAATGGCAGCGCGCGGCGGCCACTGGCGCCATGGGCAGCATCGTGGTGCAGGGCGTGCGCGCCGACCTGATCTTGCTGGGCTACTTCATCGCCCTGCCGCTGGTGCTCGCGCCCCTGCTGGCGTATCAAAAAACGCTGCGCATCTGGAAAGCCATTGCCGTCACCTGGACCACGTTTGCGCTGATCTTCATCGTGTTCATGGAAGTGTCCACGCCGCAGTTCATCATGCAGTTCGACGTGCGTCCCAACCGCTTGTTCATCGAATACCTGTCCTACCCGAGCGAAGTGATCGCCACCCTGTGGAACGGCTTCCGCATCGCATTGGTGCTGGGCGTGCTGGCCACCATCGCCTTCACCGTCGGCATCTATCAACTGCTCAAGGCAGCGGCCACCGGCATGGTGGCCTGGCGCGCCTGGCAGGTGCTGGCCGTGTGGCCGGTGCTGGTGGTGCTGGTCTTCATCCAGATCCGCTCGACCACCGCCCACCGTCCCGCCAATCCGGCGCTGTTTGCCATCACCGGCGATTCGATGGTCAACTCGCTGATCATCAATTCGCCGTGGTCGGTGCTCGCTGCCTTCAACTCCATGGGCCAGGAAGCCAATTCCTCGGAAATCTACGGCGCCTACCCGCGCGACAAGGTCTTAAAAACCGTGAAAAGCGCGCCGTGGCTGCGCGACCTGCAGTTCCCGCACGCGGACCTGCCCACGCTGCACCGGCAGACGGCTGCCGTGCAGCGCGCGCGTCCGCTGAACCTGGTGATCGTGCTCGAGGAAAGCCTGGGCGCCACGTTCGTCGAATCGCTGGGCGGCCTGCCCGTCACGCCGGAACTGGAAAAGCTCAAGACCGAGGGCTGGTGGTTCGACCAGCTGTACGCCACCGGCACCCGCTCGGTGCGCGGCATCGAGGCCGTGGTGGCCGGCTACCCGCCCACGCCCGCGCGCAGCGTGGTCAAGCTCTCGCTGGCCCAGCAAAACTTCTACACGCTGGCGCTGGGCCTGGGCCAGCAGGGCTACCACACCGAATTCGTGTACGGCGGCGAAGCGCACTTCGACAATATGCGCGGCTTCTTTACCGGTAACGGCTTCCAGAGCGTGGTCGACCGCAAGTCGATGACGCCGGTGTTCGAAGGCAGCTGGGGCGCGTCCGACGAGGACCTGTTCGACAAGTCGCTCGAACGCCTCAAGACCCTGCACGCGGACGGCAAGCCGTTCTTCAGCCTGATTTTCACGTCGTCCAACCACGAGCCGTTCCAGTTCCCCGACGGCCGCATCAAGTTGCACGACCCGGAAAAGCAGACCGTGAACAACGCCGTGAAATACGCCGACTATGCGCTGGGCCGCTTTATCGCGCAGGCGAAAAAAGAGGCGTACTGGAAGGACACCGTGTTCCTGATCGTGGCCGACCATGACAACCGCGTGTACGGCGACAGCCTGGTGCCGATCAAGAAATTCCACATCCCGGGTTTGATCCTGGGCGCGGACGTGCAGCCGAAGCGTTTGACAACCATCGCCAGCCAGATCGACCTGGGTCCTACCCTGCTGTCGCTGATCGGCGTGTCGAGCGAGCACCCGATGATCGGCCGCGACCTGGCGCGCGACAGCGACACGCCGGGCCGGGCGCTGATCCAGTTCGACAATTATTTTGCCTGGCTCGAAGGCGATTCCGCCACCATTCTGCGCCCCGACCAGACGCCGCTGCTGGGCCACTACGACTTCGCCACCGGCGTGATGACGCCGCAAACCCGCGCGCCCGACCCGGCCAAGGTGGACCAGGCCATGTCGCACGTGATCCTGCCGTCGATTTTGTACCGGGAGCAGCGGTACAAACTGGCGAAATAAGTTTGCCCCAACAGCCACGACCATAGCACCCGGTTGACGGCGCCGCAACGACCAGGCGCGTTACCATCAAGGTGCCCCACCACCCCAGAACACGGTAAAATGCGAGGTTACACGCGACGGATATTTCCCCCTCGCAAAACCTGCAAACCCCGCCTCACCGCATCGCCGAAAACGAAACAATGACCACCGTCCCCACCGAAATCAACGCTGCCGCCATCAAGAAAAGTCCGACCGAAAAGCTCACGCCGATGATGCAGCAATACATGGGCATCAAGGACCAGCATCCCGACATGCTGGTGTTTTATCGCATGGGCGACTTTTACGAGCTGTTTCATGACGACGCGGAAAAAGCGGCGCGCATCCTCGGCATCACGCTGACGGCGCGCGGGTCGGCCAACGGGCAGCCGATCAAGATGTGCGGCGTGCCGTTCCATTCGCTGGAAGGCTATCTGGCCAAGCTCGTGAAAATCGGCGAGTCGTGCGCGATCTGCGAACAGATCGGCGATCCCGCCACCAGCAAGGGACCGGTCGAACGCAAGGTCATGCGCGTGGTCACGCCCGGCACGCTGACGGACGCCGACCTGCTGCCGGAAAAGGCGGAGCGTCCGCTGCTGGCGATGTGCATCATCACCCAGCGCAAGGTGGCCACGGCCGGCCTGGCGTGGCTGTCGCTGGCCAGCGGCGCGCTGCGGCTGATGGAGTTTTCGGGCGACGTGGGCACCGTCACCACGCGCATGCTGCAGGAACTCGAACGCATCGCGCCGGCCGAGGTGCTGCGCGGCGATAACGCCGACCTGTTCGAGGATGAACTGACCTGTCACGTCAACCGGGTGCCCGACTGGCACTTCGACGTGGTCAGCGGCCACAAGTCGCTGCTCGACCAGCTGTCGGTCGCCACCCTCACCGGCTTTGGCGCCGACAACCTGGGCGCGGCGTTCGGCGCGGCCGGTGCCCTGTTGCGCTATGCGCAATCGACGCAAGGTCGCGGCCTGCAGCACGTGCGCACGCTCACCACCGAAACCGAGAACGAATTCATCGGGCTCGATGCGGCCACGCGCCGCAACCTGGAGCTGACGGAGACCATCCGCGGCCAGGAGTCCCCTACCCTGTTCTCGCTGCTCGATCACTGCCGCACGTCGATGGGTTCGCGCCTGCTGCGCCACTGGCTGCACCACGCGCGCCGCGACCAGAACATTGCCCGTTCGCGCCACGCCGCCATCGCCGCGCTGGGCCGGTCCGACGTGACCGGCGCGCTGTCGCACACGCTGGCGCAGGTGCCCGATATCGAGCGCATCACCACCCGCATCGCGCTGCTGTCGGCCCGCCCGCGCGACCTGGCCAGCCTGCGCGACGGCCTGAAACAGCTGCCGTCGCTGCGCCATGCCGTACAGCGCGCACTGACCGACGGCCAGGGCCTGCTGGCGTCCATCCATGGCGATATCGCCACGCCGGACGCGTGCCTCGACCTGCTGCACCGCGCCATCGCGCTGGAACCGGCCACCATGGTGCGCGACGGCGGCGTGTTCGCGCGCGGCTTCGACGCCGAACTCGATGAGCTGCGCGCGCTGTCCGAAAACGCGGGCCAGTTCCTGGTGGACCTGGAAACGCGCGAGCGCGCCCGCACCGGCATTGCCAACCTGCGCGTCGAATACAACAAGGTGCACGGTTTCTATATCGAAGTGACCAACGGCCAGGCCACCAAGGTGCCGGACGACTACCGCCGCCGCCAGACCCTGAAAAACTGCGAGCGTTACATCACGCCCGAGCTGAAAGCGTTCGAAGACAAGGCCCTGTCGGCGCAGGACCGCGCGCTGGCGCGCGAAAAGATGTTGTACGACGTGCTGCTGGCCGACCTGGCGCCGTTCATCGGCGTGCTGCAAACCATCGCCCGGGCACTGGCGCAGCTCGACGTGCTGGTGTCGCTCACCGATCACGCGCTGCGCCACAACTGGTGCGCGCCGCAGCTGGTCGATACCAGCTGCGTCAACATCGTGGAAGGTCGCCACCCGGTGGTGGAAAACCAGATCGAGCGCTTCATCGCCAACGATTGCCGCTTTGTCGACGAGCGCCGCCTGCTCCTGATCACGGGCCCCAACATGGGCGGTAAGTCGACGTTCATGCGCCAGGTGGCGCTGATTACGCTGCTGGCCTACGTGGGCAGCTATGTGCCGGCAGCCAGCGCGTCCATCGGCCCCATCGACCGCATCTTCACCCGCATCGGCGCCACCGACGACCTGGCGGGCGGGCGCTCCACCTTCATGGTGGAGATGACGGAATCTGCCGCCATCCTCAACGGCGCCACGGCCAACTCGCTGGTGCTGATGGACGAAATCGGCCGCGGCACGTCCACCTTCGACGGCCTGGCGCTGGCGTGGGCCATTGCCCGCCACCTGATCGACACCAGCCGCAGCTTCACGCTGTTTGCCACCCATTATTTCGAGCTGACGCAGCTGCCCGACAGCCACCCCACCGCCGCCAACGTCCACCTGTCGGCCGTGGAGCACAAGGACAGCATCGTGTTCCTGCACGCGGTCCAGGACGGCCCGGCGTCGCAAAGCTACGGCCTGCAGGTGGCGCAGCTGGCCGGCGTGCCGCAGCCGGTGATCAAGGCTGCGCGCAAGCACCTGGCGCGCCTCGAAGCGCAGGCGCTCGACGCCACGCCGCAGCTGGACCTGTTTGCCGCGCCCACGGCCGACGCCAACGACGACACGGTGGCAGCGCCGGCAGCGGCCGAGTCGCCTGCCATGCGCGATTTGCTCGACGCGCTGGACGACCTCGATCCGGACGCGCTCACGCCGCGCGAGGCGCTCGAGCGCCTGTATCAGCTCAAGCGCCTGACGGAGACGGCGCAGGCATGATGCGCGCCGCGCGCCGCATCGCACGGATTGCGCTGGCCTTGCCGGCGCTGCTGATGCTGGCGCCTGCGCAGGCCCATGCCGGGGGCCGCGGCGAACCGCGTGCCGAATCCCGCGTCGAAGCGAAGGCGGGAAGTTTTCAGTTCGGCGTGATCGGCCACTCGTTCAAGAGCGGCCATGACGAGTCGGTGCTCAAGCGCGCCATCGACGGCGCCACCGGCCAGGGGCCCGCGTTCGTGGTGGCCACCGGCGTGAAGGCGGCCACCGAGCCATGCAGCGACAAGCTGTATGCGGCGCGCTATGCGCTGCTCAACGCCTCGAGCACGCCGATGATCGTGTCGCTGGCCGGCAGCGACTGGAGCGCCTGCCTCAATTCCGCCGGCCGCTCCAACGCCATCGATCGCCTGAACCGGCTGCGCGAACTGTTTTACCGCGACAGCGAAACGCTGGGCGCCAGGCGCCTGCCCGTCACGCGGCTGTCGAGCAGCGCCAAGTTCCGCAGCTACGCGGAAAACGCCCACTGGCAGGTGGGCAAGGTGCTGTTTGCCACCATCAACCTGCCGGCCAATAACAACCACTTCCGCCCGGAAGCGGGCCGCAACAGCGAGTACGAGGACCGGCTGGTGGCCAACCGCGCCTGGCTGCACCGGCTGTTTACGCTGGCCGTGCGGCAGAAGCTCGATGGCCTGGTGCTGTTCTCGGACGGCGACGTGGGGCTGGAGGCGGAACCGGGATTTTCACTGCTGGCGCGCTTCGAATCGAAACGCGATGGTTTTGCGGAGCCGCGCCGGCAAATCAAGACGCTGGCCGACAAATTCAAGGGGAAGGTGCTGCTGGTCGATACCCAGGTCGTGCCGGCCGCGGTCAAGGAGCCGTCGATTCACTGGCAGGGCAACGTGGGACATCTGAACCTGGCCGCCGACTGGACCGAGGTACGCGTGGCGCCGGACAGCGCCACGCTGTTTGCAATCAGGAACGCCACAGACAGCACGCCCTGAACCGCAGGTTTACCCACCACCACGCCGGGCGCCGGGAAAACCAAAGCAAGCGGCGTAGTGAGCTTACCCACCACCCGCGCCGGGTGCCCGGAAAACCGTAGCGAGCGGCCCGCTATCGTCTCGAGTAGCGCAAGCGTACGAAGGTACGCTGAGCAACGCAGAGGCGATAGCGGGTCGCGCAGTAGGTTTAACGGGTACCCGTCAGTGGATCGGGTGAATGGCGACGTGATCGCCTTCTTCGCCTTCGTCGTCGTCATGACCGTGGTGGTGGCCATGGGCGCCATGCACGTGGCCGTGGGCGATTTCTTCTTCGGTGGCTTCGCGCACTTCGGCAACGTCGAGCGAGAAGCGCAGGGCCATGCCGGCCAGCGGGTGATTGCCGTCCAGGACGACCTTGTCGTCGGCGATATCGGTCACGGTGAAGATCAGCGCTTCCTCGTCGCTGTCGCTGTCTGGCGTGCCTTCGAACTGCATGCCCACTTCCAGCGGCTCGGGCAGGCGGTTGCGTGGCTCGACCTTGACCAGGGCGGCGTCGTATTCGCCAAACGCGTCTTCCGGTTCGATCTGGATGATCGACGAGTAACCGACTTCCTTGCCGTCCAGCTCTTCTTCGATTTTCGGCAAGGTGTTTTCGTAACCGCCGTGGAGGTAGACCATCGGCTGGCGGCCGTCTTCGATCAGATTGTCCTGGGCATCGGACAGTTTGTAATTCACAGTCACGACCGTGTTCTTGGCAATCTTCATTTGGAATTCCTTTCAGTTATTAGCCCCCAAATTATACCCTGTCTCGCCGGCCGCCCACGCTGCGCCATTGGGAGGCGCGGCATAACGATAGTTGGAATGATTCTGTGCCCGGCGGGCCCCGGGCGCCACAATGGATATGGCGCACAACCGCGCATCGGACGATAATATGGGTTCTTCTTCACGGAAAGGCCATCATGTCCCGTCTTACCCTGCACACGCTCGACACCGCGCCGGCCGACAGCCGCCCCTATGTCGAAAAGGCGATCGCCAACAACGGCTTTTTGCCCAATCTGATCGGCGTGCTGGCCAACGCGCCGCAGGCGCTGGAAACCTACCTCACCGTCTCCGGCATCAACGCCCGCACCAGCCTCACGCTCGACGAGCGCGAAGTGGTGCAGCTGACGGCCGCCAACATCCACGGCTGCGACTTCTGCATCGCCGGCCACTCGGCCATCGCGCTGAAAAAAGCGGGACAGACGCCGGAAGTGGTGCGCGCGCTGCAAACGGGCGCCGCCACCGGCATCGCCAAACTGGACGCCGTGCAGCGTTTTGCCACGGCCGTCATCGCCCGTCGCGGCGCGGTGGACGATGCCGAGCTGCAGGCGTTCCTCGACGCCGGCTACAACCAGCAGCAGGCGCTGGAGGTCGTGCTGGGCATCAGCCTGGCCACGCTGTGCAATTTCGCCAACAGCCTGGCCGGCACGCCCGTCAATCCGCAGCTGCAACCCTACCTGCCTGGCGCGGTGTAACGGTGGCCGCACTCCACGACTGGCTCGCGCGGCATGCCGACGCGCTGGACCAATCCGAATCGCTGGCCGACGACGTGATGCCGGCGCTGGCGGCGCATGGCTGCTTCCGCGCCGGCGTGCCCGCCAGTCTGGGCGGCACCGGCGGCGCGCAAGGTAACGTCGGTGACGCCATCCTCGGCATCGCCGACGTCGCGCGCCATTCGCTCACGGCGTCGTTCGTGTACTGGGGCCAGCGCAGCTTCATCGAATACCTGCTGCAAAGCCCCAACGCCGCGCTGCGCGAACGGCTGCTGCCGCAACTGCTCGACGGCTCGCTGGCCGGCGCCACGGGGCTGTCCAACGCCATGAAGTTCCTGTCCGGGATGGAGCCGCTGCAAATCGACGCCCACCCCGATGGACAGGGCTGGACCCTCGACGGCAAGCTGGCGTGGATCACCAACCTGCGCCCGCAGCGCTTCGTGGCCGCTGCCGCAGTCGCCCCGACCGACGGCTCGCCGCCGGCAGTCGTGATGTTCGCCAGCGACGCTGCCGGCGTGCAGCGCAGCGCCAACTTGCAGCTGATCGCGCTGCGCGGCAGCCATACCGCCGCCGTGCGGCTTGAACACGTCGCCGTCCCGCCCGAAAACATCATCAGCAGCCAGGCGCCCGACTGGCTGCCGCGCGTGCGCCCGGCCTTTTTGGGCATGCAGTGCGGGATGTCGATCGGCCTGGCGCAGGCCAGCCTGGAAGCAGCCGCCAAGGCCGCCAATACCGCCAAGGGACGCGGCCAGCTGGCCGACGACATCGCCGCCACCGGGGACGCGCTGGCCGGGCACATCACGCAGCTGCTCGACGGCGTGGCCAGCGGGCGTTTCGTCACCGAAGCGCCGGCCATGTTCCGGCTGCGTCTCGGTCTGGCGGAACTGGTGCGCGAGGCCGTCACGCTCGAGCTGCACGCCAAGGGCGGCCACGCGTACCTGGAGGCCGAACAAGATGGCTTTGCGCGGCGCCTGCGCGAATCGGCGTTCATCCCCGTGATCACGCCCAGCGTCACGCAGCTGCAGGCGGCGCTGGCCAAACATGCAGGTGCGGCCCGGTGAGCATCCTGCACGACGCGCCAGCCGGCGGCTGGGCCCTGGAGGCGCAGGGCCTGGGCTTCAGTTACGCCAACGCGGCGCCCACGTTCGACCGCATCGACCTGGGCGTGCGCCCGCGCGAGATCGTCGCCCTGCTGGGCGGCAGCGGCTGCGGCAAGTCCACGCTGCTGCGGGTGCTGGCCGGGCTGCAGGCGCCCACCCTTGGCGCGGTGCGTTTTCTGGACGCGCCGCTCACCGCCCCCAGTCCGCGCAGCGCGCTGGTGTTCCAGCAGGCGAGCCTGCTGCCGTGGCTGAACGTCACCGCCAACGTGGGTTTCGGGCTCGATTTTTCGCGCCAGCCGCAGATCGCGCGCGCGGAGCACGACCGGCGCGTGCAGGACGCCATCGACGCCGTGGGCCTGGCGGGCAAGGAGCGCGTGTACCCGGCCGCGCTGTCGGGCGGCATGGCGCAGCGCGTGGCCCTGGCGCGCGCGCTGGCCCGGCAGCCGGAACTGCTGTTCGCCGACGAACCGTTTTCGGCGCTGGACGCCATCACCCGCGCCGACATGCAGTCGCTGCTGGTGGACGTGGTGCACCGCTGGCACAGCGCCGTGCTGCTGGTCACGCACGATATCGACGAAGCCATCCTGGTGGCCGACCGCATCGTGCTGATGGGCGGCCAGCCGGGCCGCATCGTGCGCGAATGGCGGGTGGACCTGCCCCACCCGCGCCTGGCGGCGTCGCAGCCGTCGCCGGAAACGCAGGCCTTCGCCGCGCTGCGGCTGGACATCCTGGCGGCGCTGCACGGCGTGCGCCAGGCCGCATAACCAAACACCATCACGATTCATCCATTTCATCGAAAGCCCACCATGACCGAAGCAACTCCCCTGCACATCTGCGCCTCGTCCGACTGCGACTGCGGCATGACCCGGCGCGACTTCCTGCGCCTGTCCGCATTGAGCACCGCCGCCGGCGCCGCGCCGCTGCTGTTCGCGGGCGACGCCATGGCGCAGCAGGGTCCCAAGGGCGACGACCAACCGGTCAAGATCGGCTACCTGCCCATCACCGACGCCACGCCGCTGCTGGTGGCGCATGGCCGCAAGCTGTTCGAGGCCGAAGGCCTGCAGGCGGAAACTCCGCGCCTGTTCCGCAGCTGGGCGCAGATCGTGGAAGCGTTCGTGGCGGGCCAGGTCAACGTGATCCACCTGCTGTCGCCGGCCACCATGTCGGTGCGCTACGGCGCCAGGTTCCCGGCCAAGGTGGTGGCGTGGAATCACGTCAACGGCTCCGCGCTCACGGTGGCCAAGGAGATCAACAGCGTCGCCGACCTCGGTGGCAAGACGGTGGCGATTCCGTTCTGGTACTCGATCCATAATGTGCTGCTGCAGCAGATCATCGCCAAGGCCGGCCTGTCGGTGGTGACCAAGGGCCGCGAAGGCAGCATCGGTCCCAGGGAAATCAACCTGGTGGTGCTGCCGCCGGCGGAGATGGTGTCCGCGCTGGCCAGCAAGTCGATTGCCGGCTTCATCGTGGCCGAGCCGTTCAACGCGCTGGCCGAGACCAACGGCGTGGGCAAGATCCTGCGCTTCTCGGGCGACGTGTGGAAGAACCACGCGTGCTGCGTGACGTTCCTGTCCGAGCGCGATATCGCGGCCCGACCGGAGTGGGCCCAGCGCGTGACCAACGCCATCGTCAAGGCGCAGCTGTGGACGCGCTCCAACCAGATCGACGCGGCGCGCCTGCTCTCCAACGGCGACTCGCACCGCTACACGCCGCACGCGCTGCAGGTGCTCACCAAGGTGCTGACCGTGACCGACTACGCCGAGTACGAAAAGCGCGGCGTGATCGTCCACAAGAACTGGAACCAGCGCCGCATCGACTTCCAGCCGTTCCCGTTCGCGTCGTACACCGAGCAGCTGGTGCGCGCGCTGAAAACCACGCGCCTCGAAGGCGACACCGGCTTCCTCGAGAAGCTCGATCCGGCATTCGTCGCGCGCGACCTGATCGATGACCGGTTCGTGCGCAAGGCGATTACCGCCGTGGGCGGCCCGGGCGCGTTCGGCCTGCCGGCCAACCTGCTGCGCACCGAAACCGTGGCGTTCTGACGCATGTCCACGCAGTTGAACCGCCCGGCCCGCGCGGCCCTGGCGCTGGCCGGTTTCGGCGTGGCGCTGGCGCTCTGGCAATTGGGCGTGAACGCGCTGCAGCAGCAAACGCCCATCGCCGCCGCGTTCGCGCCGCTGGAAGCCGGCCGCGCGCTGGTGCAGTTGCTGACCCAGCCCGACATCTGGCGCGACATCGGTTTGAGCCTGCGCCGCGTGGCGTATGGACTGGGCGCGGCCGTGGCGATCGGCGTGCCGCTGGGCGTGCTGGTGGGCAGTTCGCGCCGGGTGGCTGCTGCGCTCATGCCCCTGTTCCAGCTGCTGCGCATGGTGTCGCCGCTGTCGTGGATGCCGCTGGCCGTGATGACGCTGGGCGTGGGCGACGCCCCGGTGTACTTCCTGCTGGCGTTTGCGGCCGTGTGGCCGATCCTGCTCAATACGGCCACCGGCGTGGCGCGGCTCGACCCGAACTGGCTGCTGCTGGCGCGCAGCCTGTCGGCCACGCCCCGCGAAACCGTGCTGCGCGTGGTCCTGCCGGGCATCACGGCCGACATCCTGACGGGCGTGCGGCTGGCGATCGGCATCATCTGGATCGTGCTGGTGCCGGCCGAAATGCTGGGCGTGTCTGCCGGGCTCGGTTATTTCATCCTCGATGCGCGCGACCGCCTGGCCTATAACGAACTGATGGCGGCCATCGTGCTGATCGGCCTGCTGGGCTTTGCGCTCGACTGGCTGGCGCGCCAGGCGCATGCGCGCTGGCTGCATACGCGTTAAAGCAGCACCCGCACCGCGATCCGTCGCGCGGTGGGACCCCGACCGGCGTCCCACCCCGCCGTCGGTTTGCGGGGTTTATAATGGCGTATGCAAACTTTACCTCTTCTCGGCAACATCACGCCGGCGCAGTTCCTGCGCGACTACTGGCACAAAAAGCCCCTGCTGATCCGTAACGCCATCCCCGGCTTCAAGCCGCTGCTGACGCTGGACGCACTGGCCAAGCTGGCCTCCACCAACCACGCGGAATCGCGCCTGATCACGGCCGGCGACGGCCAGTGGGACATGCAGCACGGCCCCATCGAATCGCTGCCGCCGCGCACCGAACGCGAATGGACCATGCTGGTCCAGGGCGTGAACCTGTTCGACGCCAAGGCCGACGCCCTGCTGCGCCAGTTCCGGTTTATCCCCGACGCCCGCCTGGACGACCTGATGGTCAGCTTTGCCACGGACGGCGGCGGCGTGGGGCCCCACTTCGATTCGTACGACGTGTTCCTGCTGCAGGCGCAAGGCCAGCGCCGCTGGCGCATCGGCCCGCAAAAAGACCTGAGCCTGATCGAAGGTCTGCCGCTCAAGATCCTGGCCAATTTCACGCCGGATCAGGAATTCGTGCTGGAACCGGGCGACATGCTGTACCTGCCGCCGCACTACGCCCACGACGGCGTGGCCATCGGCGACTGCCAGACCTATTCGATCGGCTTCCGGTCGCCGTCGTACCAGGAGCTGGGCGAAGGCTTCCTGCAGTTCATGGCCGACTCGATCGACCTGCCGGGCCGCTACGGCGATCCGCAGCTGGAAGCGACCGCGAAGCCGGCCGAAATCCCGCGCGACATGCTCGAGACCATCATCGAGGAAATGAACAAGGTGCGCTTCACGGACGAGGACATCACGATTTTCCTCGGCGAATACATGTCCGAACCAAAACACAATGTGTTTTTTACGGGCCCCGTGAAACCGCTGACAGTGGGCAAGTTCGGCGACGCCGTCATGAAAAAAGGCCTGGTCCTGTCGCGCAAGACGCAAATGCTGTACCGCGGCAAAAACGTGTTCATCAACGGTGTATCGTTCGGCGTCAACCGTGCCGACAAGACCACCCTGGAGTTGCTGGCCAATCAACGCGCCTTGACGGGTGAGCAATTCGCGCGGGCGTCGGACGACGTGCTGGAAGCGTTATATACCTGGTACCAGGACGGCTGGATCGAGCTGGGCTGACGCAAATCAAGACCGGCCCGCAGGGGTCGGTTTTGACATGAATGTGTGTTGGCTACGAATTATTACAATTTGGCCTGGATTAAGGTTGAAATGCTACCGAACTGGGCTGGATTATGGCCGAGTTCCGGGTAAAATGCGGGTGTTCGAGCGAAAGCTGGTAAACGTTGCGGTCCGGGAGTAAAGAGGATCGAAAACGAAATGTTGCGATATCGCAAAATAGTTCCGTGAACGGGATGTTGTCCTATTGCGACGCACTAAAAATCGCTATAATATTCGGTTAGGAAGTTTCCGTTGTCTGGCAGGCACCATTTCAGGTACGAAAAGCCTTCGAAGACGACCTAATGAGCGATAATTACCGGTAATTATTCATCGCAACACTGTGTTTAAATTTGAATTAACTAAGGAAAACAAATGAAAAAATCCCTGCTGATCGTTTCCCTGCTGGCCGTTGCTCTGACCGCTTGCTCCAAAAAAGAAGAAGCACCAGTTGCTCCAGCTCCAGTAGCTGCTCCAGAAGCCGCTCCAGTTGTGACCCCAGCTCCAGCTGCTGACGCTGCTGCTGCTCCTGCTGCTGACGCTGCTGCTGCTGCTTCGCAAGCTGCTTCGGCTGCTGCTGACGCTGCTGCTGCTGCTTCGACCGCCGCTTCGGCTGCTGCTTCGAAGTAATTCGACAGCACGTGGAAAAGCCGGCCTTCGGGCCGGTTTTTTTACGCCTGCCGGTTTTGAATGGCTGTAAAAAAACCGGCGCCTGGCCGGTTTCTTTCTAAAAGATTATTCTCGCCGGACGTCGGGCCAGGAGAATGCGACTTCCCGCTGCGCGGGAAGTCCATATACTCTTTTTACTTCAACTGATCGAACAGCACGTTGAGGATTTTATCGCCGACCGGCGAGGTTTCCGGTTTGCCGGCATTGGTCAGCACGGTCACGGTACTGGTATTGCCTTCACCGGCTTTGACCAGGATGTGATAACGCTGCGCTTCCTTGTCCGCTTCCGACGTCGAGCCCCAGCTGAACAGTTTGCTGAAGAAGCCCTTGCTTTCCACCGTGTCGTCGATATAGCGGACGAAGTACGTGCCGGTGGTGCGGTCGCGGTCTTCCACCGTAAAGCCGGCGCGGTCCAGCGCCAGGCCCACGCGGCGCCAGGCGCGATCGAAACCTTCGTCCACTTGCACCAGGCGATCGGCGCCCGCGCCCACCAGCGAGGCATGCTGCGGTTGCACAACGGCCGAATCCACGGCCGTCTTGACGCTAGGCGCATCCTTCTTGTCGTCGCCATTGCCTAGGCGGGTCATCAGCTTGGCCAGGAATTCCGCTTCCAGACCCGGATCGTTGGGACGCGAGGTCCAGATCGCGGTTTCCTTCTGCGCGCCTTGCAGCACTTCCTGCACGCCGCGATGGCTGATGTAGACTTCGCTGGCGCCGTCGGCGCGGCGTTCGATGCGGGTGCGGAACTTGTCGCGTTCGCCCGTCGAATAGACCGAATCGAAGACCTTACCGATCGTGTTACGAATAAAATCTTGCGGGATCTTGGCGCGGTTCTCGGTCCAGTCGGTTTCCATGATGCCGGCGGCCGGCAATTCCTGCGACAGTTTAAAACCGGCATCTTCCCAGAACTGGGTCAGCTGCGGCCACAGTTGCTCGGGCGTTTGCTTGATCACCAGCCAGCGCTGGTTGCCGTCGCGCTCGACCTTGATGTCGTTGATCGACGTGGGCACCACGGCGCCCACGGCCGGCTGGCCCGGCACCACGGCAGCGCCGGCGCCGGCCGCAGCCGTACGCGAAGCGTTGTAGCCGGAAGCGGTGGCCACGCCATTGCTCGAATCGGGCTGGGCGTAGCGGCTGTCTTTTTGCAGCTGGGTCAGATCGGGCGGCACGTCCAGCGTGGCCGCTTTCTTGGCGCCCTTGTAGTCGACTTTATCGTTGCCGATAACCGAGTTGATCATGCCGCAACCGGTGAGGCTGGCCATTAAAGCACCCGTCACCAGGGCGCGCTGCGAAGTAATAAAAGCTGTCTTGCGAATAGTCATGTCTTTAAATGCAGCAAAAGTTAATCCCAGCGAATCGGGACGGGATGCTCTCTCTACCAGGGCAGTTGGATTACAGGACGCCGGCTTCCCGCAGGGCCGCGCGTACTGCCTCGTGGCAGTCTTCGGCCAGCGGCACCAGCGGCAGGCGGATGCCGGATGGCATCTTGCCCATTTCCGCCAGGGCCCACTTGACCGGCACCGGGTTCGGTTCGATGAACAGCTTCTGATGCAGCGGGAACATCTGGTTATTCAGGGGGACGGCCTTGGTCACGTCGCCGGCCATGGCGGCGGCGCACATATCGGCCATGGCGCGCGGCATGACGTTGGCGGTGACCGAGATGTTACCGGCGCCGCCGGCCAGCATCAACGCCATGGCGGTGGGATCGTCGCCCGAGTACACGGCAAAATCGGCTGGCGCCAGGCGCAGCAGGTCGAAACCGCGGGCGATATTGCCGGTGGCATCCTTGACGCCGACGATGTTGGGGATCCGGGCCAGGCGCAGGATGGTGTCGTTGCTCATGTCGGCCACGGTGCGGCCCGGCACGTTGTACAGGATCACCGGCAAATCCACCGCTTCGGCAATTGCCTTGAAGTGCTGGAACATGCCCTCTTGCGTGGGACGGTTATAGTAAGGCACGACCTGCAGCGTGGCGTCGGCGCCCGCTTCCTTGGCAAAGCGGGTCAGCTTGATCGCTTCGGCCGTGGAATTGGCGCCCGCGCCGGCAATGATCGGAATGCGGCCCTTGGCATGGGCAACCGTCGCCTTGATCAGCGCGCAGTGTTCTTCCACGCTGACGGTGGCCGATTCACCGGTGGTGCCGGCGATCACGATGCTGTTCGTACCTTCGGCAATGTGCCAGTCGATCAGCTTGTTCAAGCCCTCGAAGTCCAGACTGCCGTCTGCCTGCATCGGGGTGACGATTGCTACTATGCTGCCCTTGATCATAGGAAATAACTGCATAAAGTATTAAAACAACGATTGTAGACGATGACTCGGATGTATGGTGCAAATCGACGCCATTACAAACATAAATTCGAGTCAACCTTCAGGTGTCACAGCGGCGGCAACAAGGCCGCAGAGCGTGGAAATTCGGGCTTCACGGCGCAGATGCGCTGCACCATCGCCTGCTTGGGCGACTGCGTGACGCCGTCTTCGAACGCCACCACGCGCAAGCCGTGTTCGGCGGCCAGCGCCAGCAGTTCGCCCGTTTGCAGCAGGTAGTCGGGATTCGACGGCTTGCCGAACTGGGCGTTGCCATCGGCGAAGGTTTCGTAGATCAGCACGCCATTGGGCGCCAGGCTGCCCAGCATGTCCGCCACCAGCGGCCGGTGCAGGTAGTTGGTGACCACGATGCCGGCAAAGCGCTCGGGACCGAAGGGCCAGGCGGCGCCCTGCTCTTCCAGGTCGATCGGCGTGGTGGTGATGCCGGGCCCGGCCGCCGCCAGCAGCGCTTCCGGATTGCCGTCGACGGCCAGCACCGCGTGGCCCAGCATGACCATGTGGCGCGAGTGGCGGCCGGTGCCGCAGGCAAGGTCCAGCACTTCGCCGCCGGGCACCAGCGGCGCGTAGCGTTGCACCCAGGAAGAGACGTTATCGCTCATGATGTCTTTACAGTGATTTACTCGGGAGGCTTATTGAAGCAGCCAGATCAGCGGCTGCAACAGCAGGTGGAAAATGCTTTGTACCAGATGCATGCCCTGGATCAGCACACCGGTCAGCAGGCCGAACTGCAGCATCACGATCAGGCCGATGAACACGAACAGGCTGTACCGCTCGATCTGCGCATACTTGCGGGCCAGCGCCAGCGGCAGGATGCCGGTCACGATGCGGCCGCCATCGAGCGGCGGCAGCGGGATCAGGTTGAAAATGCACATGGCCGAATTGACGCCCACGCCGGCCAGCGCCATCTGCACGAAGAATTCATGCTGGTCCAGGTTCAGGCCGTACGAGTAGATCACCCACAGCGCCATCCAGCCCAGGCCCATGACGAAGTTGGCGCCGGGACCGGCCGCGGCCACGAACGCCATCTGCTTGCGCGGATTGCGCAGCCGTTCGTAATCGACCGGCACCGGCTTGGCATAGCCCAGCGGCGGCAAACTCATCAGCGCAAGGCCCAGCGGCAGCAGGATGGTGCCGAACAGGTTGATATGGCGCGCGGGATTGATGCTCAGGCGGCCCATGTCGGCGGCCGTGGAGTCGCCGAAATAGCGGGCCACATAGCCGTGGGCCGCCTCGTGCAGGGAAATTGCAAAAAGAACGGGAATGGCGTAGACCGCGATGGTCTGGATGATGCTGTCGATGTCCATGGGGCGGGATTCTACCAGAGCCGGCGTAAGGGGTCGGTGCGCCGGCCCGGCCGGCGCGCGTTGAAACTGTGACGGGTCAGATGCCGAACACCGAGGCGTCGCCCCGGCCCTGGCGCACCAGCTCGGGTTCGGGACCCGTCAGGTCGATCACGGTGGTGGGCTCCATGCTGCAGGCGCCGCCGTCGATCACCAGTTCCAGCTGCTTGCCGAGGCGCTCGCCGATGGTGTCGGCATCGTTGAGCGCTTCCGTTTCGCCGGGCATGATCAGGGTGGTGCCCAGCAGCGGCTGGCCCAGTTCGGCCAGCAGCGCATTGATGATGGCGTCCTCGGGCACGCGCAGGCCGATGGTCTTGCGCGACGGATGGCTGAGCCGGCGCGGCACGACCTTGGTCGCTTCGAGGATGAAGGTAAATGGCCCCGGCGTTGCCGCTTTTAACAAGCGGAACTGGCGGTTGTCCACCCGGGCGTACACGCCCAGCTCGCTCAAGTCGCGGCACAGCAGGGTCAGGTGGTGCTTCTCGTCGATGCCGCGCAGGCGGCGCAGCCGTTCGACGGCGCCCTTGTCGTCGAGGTGGCACACCAGCGCATAGCAGGAGTCGGTGGGCACGGCCACGATGCCGCCGCCGTGGATGATCTGGGCGGCCTGCTTGATCAGGCGCGCTTGCGGGTTGACGGGATGGATCTGGAAAAATTGGCTCATGAATATTTAGCGATGTCGGTATGCAGTCAGGCCGGCAGATTGCGCAGCGCGGCAATGCGTTGTTCGAACGGCGGATGGGTGGAGAACAGCGCGCTCCAGCCACGGCCGGCGGTAATGCCGGCTGCCGCAATCGACTGCGGCAGCGCGCCCGGATGCACGCCGTTCAGGCGCGCCAGCGCGTGCTGCATCGGCACCGTGCTGCCCAGCAGCTTGGCGGAACCGGCATCGGCGCGGAATTCGCGCTGGCGCGAGAACCAGGCCACGATCAGCGACGCCGCCAGGCCGAACACCAGCTCGCACACGAACACGGTGGCCATGTAGCCGAGGCCCACGCCCTGGCGTTCGGTATTTTTCAGCAGCACGCGGTCAACAAAGAAGCCGACGATGCGCGCCAAAAACACCACGAACGTATTGACCACGCCCTGGATCAGCGTCATGGTCACCATGTCGCCATTGGCGATGTGCGCCACCTCGTGGCCCAGCACGGCTTCCACTTCGTCCTGGTTCATGCTCTCGAGCAGGCCGGTGGACACGGCCACCAGCGCCGAATTTTTAAACGCGCCGGTGGCAAACGCATTCGGCTCGCCCGGGTACACAGCCACTTCGGGCATGCCGATGCCGGCGCGCTCGGCCAGCCGGCGCACGGTATTGACCAGCCACGCTTCCGTGGAGTTGGCCGGCTGGTCGATCACGCGCGCGCCGGTGGACCACTTGGCCATCGGTTTGCTGATCAGCAGCGAAAAAATCGCGCCGGTAAAGCCGACCACCAGCGAAAACGCCAGCAGGCTGCCCAGTTCGAGCGTGTTGCCGCTGCCCGGCCGGCCCACGCCCAGCAGCGACAGGACGATGGACAGCACCAGCATCACTGCAAGGTTGGTGGCGATAAAGAGGACGATGCGTTTCATAGGTGTCTCCGTGCGGACAGGATTGCCCAGGTCATAAGGTATGAACGGTATAGCGAAAAATCAAGAGGCGGGCGCGGCGCTATCAGAAACCCGCACTGCGCTGCCGGGGTCGGACCCCGTGCGGGGCAGACCCCAACCGGTCAAGCTGGCGTAACGCTGCCCGGACTGGCGGGGTTCAGAACCAGTCGTGCCAGACGGGCGTGACATTGGCCGGCAGCGGCGGCAGCGCGGCAAAGTCGACCCGCGACTCGCCCGGCGCATGGAAGTCCGAGCCGCGCGAGGCCAGGAAACCGTAATGGTTGGCCAGCTGCGCGTACACCGGGTACTGGTCCGGGGTGTGGCTGCCAGTCACCACCTCGATGGCGGCGCCGC
>JBEVMD010000318.1:0-9735 GCA_040508835.1 Duganella sp.
CCGGCGCCGATGGTCAACCCCGGCAGGATGGTGGCGCCGCCACCGATGGACGCGCCTTCCTCTACTATGGTTTGCGGAAATGTGTCAGGAAATTGCCTGGAGCGGGGCATGACGTCATTGGTGAACGTCACATTGGGACCGATGAACGCACGGTCGCCCACGCGCAGGCCATCCCACAGATAATTGCCGCATTTGACGGTCACCTGGTCGCCGACCACCACATCGTTCTCGATGAAGCAATGGGCATTGATGTTGCACTGCGCGCCGATCCGCGCGCCCTTCAGAATGACGGTGAATTGCCATACCCGGGTGTCGGCGCCGATGGCGGACGACTGCACGTCCGCCAATGCGTGAATGCGTGTCATTGCGCGGTTCCGATCGCGGCCAGCGCCGCGCGCACGGCCGCCACCACTTCGGCCGCGTCGCCCAGCGTCATGACCGGCGATACCGGCAGGCTCAGCACTTCGCGGTGGATCGCTTCGGCCAGCGGGAAGTCGCCTTCGCGGTAACCGAATTCGGCGTACGCCGGCTGCAGGTGCGGCGCCACCGGATAGTGGACGATGGTGCCGACCTGGCGCTCGGCCAGCAGTTGCGCCAGGCGGTCGCGCTGGGCGTGGCGCACCACGTACAGGTGCCACACGGGCTCGGCCCATTCGGGCACCGTCGGCAGCGTCAGGCCCGGCAGCCCGGCCAGGTGCTCCTGGTAATACGCGGCGATGGCGCGGCGCTGGGCGTTGCCGGCGTCCAGCTGCGGCAGCTTGACAGCCAGCAGCGCCGCTTGCAGTTCATCGAGGCGCGAGTTATAGCCCGGCACTTCGTTGTAATACTTGACCTTGGAACCGTAGTTGCGGAACGTGCGGATACGTTCGGCCAGCGCGTCGTCGTTGGTGGTGACGGCGCCGCCATCGCCCAGCGCACCGAGGTTCTTGCCCGGGTAGAAGCTGAAGGCAGCGGCGTCGCCCAGCTGGCCGACCACGCTGTCGTGGTAACGGGCGCCGTGGGCCTGGGCCGCGTCCTCGATCAGTTTCAGGTTGTGGCGGGCGGCGATGTCGCGCAGCGGCGCCATGTCGGCCGGCTGGCCATACAGGTGCACGGCCAGGATGGCGCGGGTGCGTGGCGTAATGGCCGCTTCCACCAGCGCCGGATCGAGGTTATAGGTCGCTGCGACCGGTTCCACGGGAATCGGGCGGGCGCCGCAATGGCTGACCGCCAGCCAGGTGGCAATGAAGGTATTGCTTGGAACGATGACTTCGTCGCCGGGGCCGATGCCGTAACCCTTCAAGATCAGGAAAATGGCGTCGAGGCCGTTGGCCACGCCGATGCCGTGCTGGCTGTCGCAATAGGCGGCAAAGCTTTTCTCGAAGGCGGCGGTTTCGGTGCCCAGGACATACCAGCCCGAGTGCAGCACGCGGTGGAATGCGGCCTCGAGTTCGGCGGCCTGGGTGAGATTGATTGCTTTAAGGTCAAGGAATGGAACGCTCATAATGCTCTGTATTTACTTCTGCGGTTGACGGGTTGCTGCGACGAAGTCGTCGTAGTCGTGATAGTAGTCCTGGGGGTCGTACAGGGTCGAGGCCAGCACCAGGCAGACGCCGCCGGACGAGAAATTTTCCACTTCGCGCCACATCATGCCGGGCACATACAGGCCGTGGTAAGAGCGGTTGAGCGAGATTTTTTTGCGGCGCGCGCCGTCGTCGACGATCACGTCGAAACTGCCCGACATGGCGATGAACAGCTGCTGCAGCGCCACGTGGCCGTGCCCCGCGCGCGAGGAACCGCCCGGCACGTCGTACAGGTAGTACACGCGCTTGATGTCGAACGGTACGTGGATACCGCCTTCGATCACGGAGAGATTGCCGCGTGGATCATGGTGCTTGGGGAGGTCGATGATGCGACACTGGTCGATATGGGACATGGGAATTCTTTCGAGATAGCAGGTCAGGCTGGCCTGAGCCTGGTGGCGTAGTCGCGATAGCGCTGGTGCGCGGGCGCCATTTGCACGAACACGTCATGCAGGCGGGCGCTCACCGCCGCGACCTGCGCGTCCAGTGCCAGCAGCTCTTCAGTGCTGATGACGCCGGCTTCATGACTGACCACCAGGAGGTCGATGTAGTCGGAAAAACAGTTTCCGAAATGCGGATTGGCGTTGATGTTGGAATTCGAGTCGAGCCGTGGGTCGTGGCGGAAATAACTGAGTTCTTCGTCCAGATAAAACGCCTGGCCGCCGCGCGCCAGGTTGATATACGCGGCCACGTCCGCCAGGCCCTTGGTGAAATCATGGCGGCCGATGCGGAACAGGTCCTGGTGGCCCAGCGCCCACAATCTTTCGCGGCGGAACATGATGCTGGTAAATTCACCGACAAAGTTGCGCATGCCCAGCGCCATCGACCGGTGCAGGTCGCGTCCTTCCAGGCTGCCGTTGGCCTCGTACGGGCGGCGCGACTCGGTGCGCTGGTTGTCGGAATTGATCACCTGGGACGCGGAAAACACCAGCTGGTGCTGCGGCGACATTTCCATCGCCGACACCATGCGTTCCACGCAAAACGGGTGCAACAGGTCGTCGTCGAACAGCGGCTTGATGTAGTGGCCCTTGGCCGTGAACAGCGCCGCCAGCACATTGTCTTCGCGAACGACGGTGCAGCGCTGGTACATGACTCCCGGGAAGCGGGCGCAGATGTCCCGGATGGCGTCGGTCGGGCAGTTATCGCTGACCAGGATTTCCGTGTTCAGGTAAGTCTGCCCGATCGCCGAACGCAAGCACGCCTCGAAGTGGGCTGCCTTGTACGACGGGATGACAATACTGACTTTGGGTAGGGACATGATGGCTGGCGTTACAGTAACTGTGGCAATCAGGCTTCCTGGCCGGCAGCGGTGGGCGAAGTACACCATCGCCTAGTTAATTTTTAATAATGACAGATTAAATGCTACGTTGCAAGTCCAACACCTGCCGCCTGTCCGGCCTCGTCCCTCAAGTGGCCACGGCCGTGATGATATATTGCCATGGCAACGCATCCTCCACGGCCATGACCGGATCGATGCCGCTGGCGCCCGCCATCAGGCGGATCGCCGGCAGGTATTTTTCACGTGCGGGCTCGTCGATGATGCGGGCGCTGCCGCCGCTGATCTGGAAACCGGCCTGCTGGAACAGGTCCAGCGCCGCGCCCCGCGTGAACAGCCGCTTGCGGGACTTCTCCACGCCATCCGCACCGTAGCGGAAATCGCCGGCGTTCAGGCGCGCCTGGATGCTCCAGTGCTGGAAGTTGCGGATGGTGGCCACCACCTTGCCGCCCGGCGCGATGCTGGCGCGGATCTTCGCCAGCAGCGTCCAGGGGTCGTCCACCAGGTCCAGGGTTTCATCGAGCACCCAGCAGTCGGCGCGCCGCACATGGTCCCACACGTCCGATCCCGCCTGCGCCATGTCGGCGTGGAACACAAAGTCGCAATGGGCGCGCGCGGCCTGCGCCTGCACCGGATCGAGCTCGATGCCGGTGTAGTCGACAATCGCGTTGCGCGCTTTATAGGCCTTGGCGAAAGCGCCGTCGCGGCAGTGCACCTCGACAATCTTGCGCGCCTCCAGCGGCACGAATTGGAGCAGGTCGGTATTGACGGCGGCGCCCGCGCTGGGCAGGTCGTAATGGTAGCCGCCGGTGCGGATCACCGTGCCTTGCCAGTCGTGCTTGATGTAATGGCGGTGCGCGGGCTGGGCGGAAAAATCTTCGCGGATCCAGTCGATGCTGGCAATCAGCTCGTGGCGGCCCGCGTGGTGGATGGCCAGCATGGCGGCAATCAGCGGCGCGCCGTGCTTGATCGGCATCGGCCACTGGCGCACCACGTCGATATTGGTAAGCATGCACGCCGGGTGCAGGTAGCGCACCACGCCGTCGGCGCGGTCATACCCCTGTTCGTTGACCGGCTGGATGCTGCCCACGCCGTACATGCCAGGGCGCAGCCGCTCATGCATGGTTTCGATAAAGCCGCCGCGGAGGATTTCCACATCCGAATCGAGGAACAGCACCTCGCCGGTCAGCCCCAGGTGGTTGATGGCCCAGGCCAGTCCCGGACCGTGGTGGATGTTGTAGCCGAACGGGATGAACTCGACATTGTCGAAGGTGGCTGCGATGGCGCGGATTTTCTCGGCCACGTCCGGGTTGGAGCCGTCGATCACGTACACGCGGTTGCCGTAGAACTGGCGCAGCGTGCGCAGCAGCGCCTCGATCAGGTCGGGCGCGTTGTACGAAACGGTGACGATCGGAATCTGGTCGATGCGCACCGGCGTTGCCGCCGCTTCCTCCGCCGGGCGCACCGCGTGTTGCGGCGCGGCCAGGCGCGGCGCCGCCGGTTTCGCCACGCGCTGCAGCGCCGCTTCGAAATGGCGCACGAAGCGGGGGCTGTCGAACAGCGGGCAAGTCAGGCGGTTGGCGGCCAGCTGGCGCTTCATGGCGGCAATCCGGGCCGGGTCGGCCGCCAGCGCCACGGCCAGGTCCTCGTAGTCGGCAAAGTTATAGGTGATCAGCTGCGGCAGGTCCACCGCGCGCAGCAGGCTGCCCGCCATGCGCGACGAGAAGGTCTGGCCGGCGCAGGTGATCAAAGGCAGGCCCGCCCACAGCGCGTCGCTGGCCGTGGTGCCCGCGTTGAACGGGTAGGTGTCCAGGAACAGGTCGGCCAGCTGGTAGCGCGCCAGGTATTCGGCCGGCACGGCGCGCGTATTAAAAATCAGGCGGTGGCGGTCGATGCCGGCCTCTTCGGCGTAGCGCCACAGGTTGTCGCGCACTTCCGGGTAGTCGGCCACCAGCCACAGCACGCTGTTCGGTACCCGGCGCAGGATGTTCATCCAGGTGGCAAACACGTCGGCCGTGAACTTGAAGTTGTTGTTGAACGAGCAGAACACGAAGGCATCGTCCGGCAGGTGGACGCTGGCGCGGGTGGGCGTGGGCGCGATCGGGCGCTGGCGGTCGTTGATCTGGAACGCGTCGGGCATGTAGAGCGGCTGCTCGCTGAAGTGCGCGGCCATCTCGGGCGTGATCAGGAATTCGTCGGCCACCACGTAGTCGATGCCGGGCAGGCCGGTGCTGCCGGGGAAGCCGAGGTACGTCATCTGCACCGGCGCCGGCCGGTACGCCAGGATGTTGGGACGGGCGCCCAGCGTCAGGCCGTGCAGGTCCACCAGGATGTCGATCTCGTGGGCGCGGATGGTGCGCGCAGCCTGCTCGTCGGTCATGGCGTCGATGCGGATGTAATGGTCCATGGCCTTGACCACGCGGGCGCGCAGCGGCGAGCCGTCGTCGCGGCTCCAGCTGAACGCGTAGACTTCGACCTTGCTGCGGTCGTGCAGCTCGTACAGTTCGGCTGTCAGGATCGAGACCGCGTGCGAGCAGAAGTCCGACGACAGGTAGCCGATGCGCAGGCGCTGGTGGCCGTAGCCGTACGCGCCGGTGAGCGGCGCCACGGCCGCGTTGACCTTGTCGGCCACGAAGCGGCGCGCGGCGGCCAGCTGCTGGGCCGGATCGTCGGACGCGCTGAGCATGGCCAGCGCCGACGTGCCTTCCAGCATGGTCGCCTGCGAAATGTGTTCGAGGCCGCTGTACACGGGCCAGGCGCATTGCTTCTGGCGCAGGTGCACCCAGTGCGTCATCACGTTCGCCTGTTGCGGATCGACGTGCAGGCTGCGCGCCAGCATCGCTTCCGCCTCCGGGTAGCGCTTGCGGATTTCCAGCAGGCGGCCCAGGTTGTTGAGCGTTTGCACGTGCAGCGCGGGCGTGGTCCTGATGTCCGGTTCCAGGCCGCCGTCGAGGATGGCTTGCCAGGTGGCCAGCGCCTCTTCCGGGCGGCCGGTGCGCTCGAGCAGGCTGCCCAGGTTCAGACGCGCTTCCACGAAATTCGGATTGCTGGCCATCGCCTGGCGCAAGGCCGCCTCGGCGCCGGCCTCGTCGCCCGCATTGGACAGCACCACGGCCAGGTTGAAGCAGGCGGCGTAGAGCAGCGGCGTGTCCGTGTGGGCGATCCAGCTGCGGTACAGGGCGATGGTGGCGGGCACCTGGCCGCTTTCGGTGAGCACGGCCGCCGCGCCGAACAGGTCGGCAATCGACAGCGCCCCGCGCGCGGCCAGCGCCATCACGTTGCCCAGCGGGCTGGTGTCTTCTGGAGCGGCGGAAACGGGAGCGGTCATGGGCAAGCGGAAAGGGGCGAAAGTGTGCACCTATCATACATTTTTGTCGCTCAGGCATGGTCAAATTTTGGCCTCAGAGCAACAATGTAAAACCGTGCCTGCTCGGGGGATGGCGATGTGACTTTCGGAAAGACGGTAAGATGGTGATCCCCCGTTTTCCGAGTGCCGCCTTATGCTGTCTACGCCCGCCACCTTCGAACCGCTGATCCGGCCGCAGCGCGCCGACCATCCGCGCACCTTTGTCTTCCATCGTGGAGAGTTGTTGCTGAACAACGCCACGCTCGGTTTGCCCGACGCCGCGGCGCTGGCGCCATTGCAGCTGGCGCCGGACCGGATTCATGCGCTGGGCGTATGGGAAGGCGTGTATTACCAGATGGCCTGGCTCGATGCGCCCGTGGCGCCGGACGGCGATTATGGTTATCACGGCCTGCGCGCGCTGTTCGGCGTGGTCGACGACGGCTTCCTGGGCTTGGCCGGCCGCGCGTTCCAGCTGGCCGAGTGGGCCCGTACGCACCGCTTTTGCGGCGTGTGCGCGACGCCGCTGCAACTGCTGGAAGGCGAGCGCTGCTACAAGTGCCCGCACTGCGGCATGATGGCGTATCCGCGCATCTCGCCGGCCATGATGGTGCTGATCCGCAAGGGCGATTCGGTGCTGCTGGCCATGCACACTAACTCGCCGTATAAACGGTACACGGCGCTGGCCGGTTTTGTGGAAGCGGGCGAATCGATCGAAGAGGCCGTGCATCGCGAGGTGTATGAGGAAGTGGGCTTGCGCGTGCATAACCTGCAATATTTCGCCAGCCAGTCGTGGCCGTTTCCTCATTCGCTGATGGTGGCGTTCACGGCCGATTACCTCGATGGCGAAATTCGCGTGGACGCCAACGAGATTGCCGAAGCGCGCTGGTTCGGACCGGGCGACGCATGGCCCGATGCGCCGGTGAGCGTGTCGGTGGCGGCGCAATTGCTCAACGCCCACCGTCCCAAGCCATGAACATCGCTGACGCTTTTGGTCAAGCCCGTACGCAACAACGGCCGCTGCTGCTGTACTGGGGCGCGGTATGGTGCCCGCCGTGCAACCGTCTAAAATCCGAGATTTTTGCGCACGAGGATTTCATCGCCCGCCAGGACGCCTTGGTGTTTTACCACCTCGACGGCGACAGCCCCGGCGCCCAGGCGCTCGGCGCGCGCTACCGGCTGCGCAGCTATCCGACGCTGGTGCTGTTCGCGCCTGACGGCAGCGAAATCACGCGCCTGCCGTGCGAGCTGGGCGGCGAAGAATTCGTGGCCGCGCTCGACAATGCGCTGGCGGTGCACGCGGCCGGTTCCAGCGCCGCACTGGCGCTGGACGCCGCGCTGACCGGTGCCCGCGCGCCGAGCGCCCCCGAGTGGTCGTTGCTGGCTCATTATTCCTGGGATACGGATGAGGGCGCATTACTGGGCGCGCGCGATGCGGCAGCCGTGTTGTGGTCGCTGGTGGCCGCGTGCGACGCGGCCGGTGCGCGCGCAACAGGCATGCGCCTGCAACTGCACGCACAGCTCGCCTCTGCCGGCCGGCACACCGACCCGGTGGCCAACGGCGAGGCGCTGCTGGCCATCGCCCGCGATGCGACGCTGGCGCGGCAGAATATGGATCTCTTCACCAACCACGGCGTCACCTTGATCAAATTTGCCGGCCGGCGCGAGGCGGTGGCGGCGGTTTTGAGCGCCGAGGCCGCACGGTGGGCCGACGACATGTGGCTGGGTGCGCCGGACCGGCTGGCCGCCGTGCGCCTGCAGATGCGCCTGTCCCGACTGCTCGGGCCGTCACAGGGCTTGCAGGACGTCGTACGGGCAAGGGTGGAACAGACGCTGGCGGAAGCGACCGACCCGTACCAGCGCCACACGCTGGTCAACACGGCTGTGAGCGCCTTGAACGACGCGGGACTGGCGGAGCAGGCGCAGCAGGTGCTGCTGGACGAGTTGCCCCGTTCGCATGCGCCGTATTACTTCATGCTGAGCTTGGCTGCAGCAGCCAGGCGGCGTGGCGATGCAGCGGGCGTGCTGGACTGGTATGGCAAGGCGTGGCAGGCAGCCGTCGGTCCTGCCACGCGGTTGCAGTGGGGCGTGACGTATCTGCTGGCAGTACGCGAGCTGGCGCCGCAGGATGCCGGGCGGGTAGAGGCGTTATTGCGCGCCGATATCGCAGCGGCGGGAGCGGATGCTGATCAGCAGCGCAGTTTGGGGCAGTTGAGAAAGGTGGGGTTGGCGTGATTGAGCGACTTCAAAGGAACCGTAAAAAACAGCTCACCATGTCCCCACCATGGGAAAGCTCAGCTACGTCTACACCCTCGCCAGCGGCCGCTACGGCACGCTGTACATGGGCGTCACCTCCGACCTGATTCGCCGCGTCTGGCAACATCGGGAACAGCTGACCCAAGGATTTACCAGCGAATATGCTGTAAAACATCTGGTCTGGTACGAACAGCACACCAACCTCTACCCCACCATCACCGCCTGAACTCCACGCGCTCCCGCCACGTCGGTCTCTCCTTGCCCTGCGCAAACTGATACCCCGCCTCGAACAGCAGCGCCATATCCTGCACCGCCCCGCGTAAATCCCATTTCGGATCCACCACGTCGTTGACCGTGTGATACACCTGGGCGTGGTAGCGCATCATCTTGTCGCGGCCGTAGCCGGGGGGCTTGCCGATGAAGTCGAGGCTGTCGCTGAGGACCACCACCGGCACGCCGGCCTTGGCAAACTCGAGCTGGTCGCCGCGATAAAAATTGCCGAATTCCAGGCTGCTTTCCGGCTTGACCACGCGGCCCTGCTTGCGCGCCACGGCCGTCACCACGTTGTCGGCGCTGGACTTGCCCATGCCGCGCAGCTCGACCGAACGGGTACGGCCCCAGACGTTGATGCCGTGGATGTTGAGATTGACCACCGTGTGCTGTAGCGGCGTCAGCGGGTGGCGCGCATAGTACTTGGCGCCCAGCTGTCCCCGTTCTTCGCCGGTCGTGGCCAGGAACACGATGGTGCGCTTGGGCGCGACCGGCAGCGCGGCATAGGCTTTGGCGATCTCGAGCAGTGCGGCCACGCCGCCGGCATTGTCGCGCGCGCCGTGGAAGACTTGTTGCGCACGGGGACCGGGCAGCGCGTCATCGACGCCGAAATGGTCCCAGTGCGCCGTGTACAGCACCACTTCGTGCCTGAGTTGCGGATCGGAGCCGTCGATGCGCGCCACCACGTTATGCGAGGCGACGGTGCGCCAGGCATTGATTTCCGTGAAGTTGAGCGTGGCGCCCAGCGGCACCGGCTTGAAGTCGCGCCGGGCCGCCTGGTGGGTCAGCTGGTCGAGATCGAAGCCGGCCGCCTTGACCAGGTCGCGCGCGCGGTCGTGCTGCAGCCAGCCCGGCACCAGCGGAAATTCGGGGTTCGGTTCGCCGGTGTCGATGAAAAAATTCTCGTGGCTCCAGGTGTTGCGCACGATGTCCCAGGACGAGCCGGCGGTTTTGGCGTCATGAACGATCAGCGCGCCTGCTGCGCCGAGGCGGGCGGCCATTTCCAGCTTATACGCTGCGCGGCCGTA
>JBEVMD010000330.1:0-8266 GCA_040508835.1 Duganella sp.
GCTGATTTCGAAACCGTATATCGAAATCACCTTGAACCTGATCCGCCGGTTCGGCGTGACGGTCGCGCAGGACGGCTGGTCGGCGTTCACCATCGAGCCGGGCCAGGTGTACCAGTCGCCGGGCACCATCCACGTCGAGGGCGATGCGTCGTCGGCGTCGTACTTCCTGGCGGCCGGCGCGATTGCCGGCGGCCCGGTGCGGGTGGAAGGGGTGGGGCGCGACAGCATCCAGGGCGACGTGCGCTTTGCTGCCGCTCTGGAGCAGATGGGCGCCACTATCGTCATGGGCGACAACTGGATCGAGGCCAGCAGCAACGGCCCGTTAAAAGCCATCGACGCCGATTTCAACCACATTCCCGATGCCGCCATGACGATCGCGATTGCCGCGCTGTACGCGGACGGCCCCAGCATCTTGCGCAACATTGCCAGCTGGCGCGTGAAGGAAACCGACCGCATCGCGGCCATGGCGACCGAGCTGCGCAAGGTGGGCGCCATCGTGGAGGAGGGCGCGGACTATTTGAAAGTCACGCCACCAAGTACCATCGGTGCTGCTACTATCGACACCTACGACGACCACCGCATGGCGATGTGTTTCTCGCTGGTATCGCTGGACGGCGCGGCCCGCAAGGGCGCGGAGACCCGCATCAACGATCCCAAGTGCGTGGGCAAAACCTTCCCTGAATACTTCGCTGCGTTTGCGGCGATTGCAAAATAAACTATGCCAACATCCCAGATTCCAGTCATCACCATCGACGGCCCTACCGCGTCGGGCAAGGGCACCGTCGCTCACCGCGTTGCCGACAAGCTCGGCTTCCATTACCTGGATTCGGGCGCGCTGTACCGCCTGACCGCGCTGTCGGCGCTGCGCCGCGGCACCGATCTGGCCGACGAGCATGCGCTGGCCAAGCTGGCCGAGCATTTGCATTGCAGTTTCCAGGGCGGCGACGTGATTTTGTCGCACGAAAACGTCACCGACGCCATCCGCGCGGAACAGGTGGGCAATACGGCGTCAAAAATCGCCACGTTTCCCGCCGTGCGCCACGCGCTGGTGGGTCTGCAGCTGGGCTTTCGCAAGGCGCCGGGCGTGGTGGCGGACGGCCGCGACATGGGTTCGGTGATCTTTCCGCACGCCCCGCTCAAGGTGTTTTTGACGGCCAGTGTCGCGGCGCGGGCCGAACGCCGCTACAAGCAATTGATCAACAAGGGAATCTCTGCTAATATGCAAGACCTACTGATGGATTTGCAGGCGCGGGACGACCGGGATACGAACCGGACCATCGCGCCGCTGGTCCCCGCAGCAGGGGCGCATATCCTCGATACCTCGGACATGAACGCTGATGAAGCGGTCGCGCAGGTGTTGCAGTGGTATGCCGCAGTGGTGCATCAGCATTAAGTAGTATGTTTTTGGTAAGGTGTCTGGCCGCTCTGCGGCCTAGACGTGTTTCAACCCTAACCCAACTGAAGTCGCATATCGCGAGCCTTGTTGGCAAACCTGGAAGTTACAATGTCTAATATGGAAAGTTTTGCAGCCCTCTTCGAAGAATCCCTGTCGCGTCAAGACATGCGTTCGGGCGAAGTGATCTCGGCTGAAGTCGTTCGTCTGGATCACAACTTCGTGATCGTGAACGCCGGCCTGAAATCGGAAGCATTCATCCCTGTTGAAGAATTCAAGAATGACCAAGGCGAACTGGAAGTCAAAGTAGGCGACTTCGTTTCCGTGGCCATCGAATCGCTGGAAAATGGTTTCGGCGATACCATCCTGTCGCGCGACAAGGCCAAGCGTCTGGCTTCGTGGCTGGCGCTGGAAAAAGCCATGGAGTCGGGCGAGATCGTCGTCGGCACCGTGAACGGTAAAGTCAAAGGCGGTCTGACCGTCCTGACCAACGGCATCCGCGCATTCCTGCCGGGTTCGCTGGTTGACACCCGTCCAGTCAAGGACACCACCCCATTCGAAGGCAAGACCCTCGAATTCAAGGTAATCAAACTGGACCGCAAGCGTAACAACGTGGTTCTGTCGCGTCGCGCCGTCATCGAAGCTTCGATGGGCGAAGAGCGTCAGAAACTGATGGAAACGCTGAAAGAAGGCACGGTTGTGACCGGCGTTGTGAAAAACATCACCGACTACGGCGCGTTCGTGGACCTGGGCGGCATCGACGGCCTGCTGCACATCACCGACCTGGCATGGCGTCGTGTGCGTCACCCATCGGAAGTGCTGACCGTGGGTCAAGAGATCACCGCCAAAGTCCTGAAATACGATCAAGAGAAAAACCGTGTTTCGCTGGGCGTGAAGCAACTGGGCGACGATCCTTGGACCGGTCTGTCCCGTCGTTACCCACAAGGCACCCGTCTGTTCGGTAAAGTGACGAACCTCACCGACTACGGCGCGTTCGTGGAAGTGGAACAGGGTATCGAAGGTCTGGTACACGTTTCCGAAATGGACTGGACCAACAAGAACGTCGCGCCTAACAAGGTTGTTCAGCTGGGCGACGAAGTAGAAGTGATGGTTCTGGAAATCGACGAAGAGCGTCGTCGTATTTCGCTGGGCATGAAACAGTGCAAAGCCAACCCATGGGACGACTTCGGTGTCACCCATAAGAAAGGCGACAAAGTCCGCGGCGCGATCAAATCGATCACCGACTTCGGCGTGTTCATCGGCCTGGCTGGCAACATCGACGGCCTGGTACACCTGTCCGACCTGTCGTGGACCGAGTCCGGCGAAGAAGCCGTACGCAAGTTCAAGAAAGGTGACGAACTGGAAGCCATCGTTCTGGCCATCGACGTTGAGCGCGAGCGCGTTTCCCTGGGCGTCAAGCAACTGGAAGGTGACCCGTTCAACAACTTCGCCGCCATGAACGACAAAGGTTCGCTGGTCACCGGCACCGTGAAATCGGTTGAGCCTAAGGGCGCCGTGATCCAGCTGTCGGAAGAAGTCGAAGGCTACCTGCGCGCTTCGGAAATCTCGCGTGACCGCGTGGAAGATGCTGGCACCCACTTCAAAGTCGGCGACTCGGTCGAGGCTCTGGTGATCAACATCGACCGTAAAGCACGTTCGATCCAGCTGTCGATCAAAGCCAAAGACAATGCCGACACCGCAGAAGCGATGAAGAGCATGGCTTCGGACAGCAGCGCCGCTTCGGGCACCACCAGCCTGGGCGCACTGCTGAAAGCTAAGTTCGACAACAAGAACTAAGTAATACAGAACCAGTCGATGACTAAGTCCGAACTTATCAACCGCCTGGCTGAGCGTTACTCTCAGCTGGTGGCCAAAGATGCGGAATATGCGGTCAAGACCATTCTCGACGCGATGACCAACGCCCTGGCGACCGGTCAGCGCATCGAGATCCGCGGTTTTGGCAGCTTTGCCCTCAACAGCCGGCCGCCACGCATAGGGCGTAACCCCAAGTCGGGTGACAAGGTGATGGTGCCTGAAAAACGGGTGCCCCACTTCAAACCCGGCAAGCAGTTGCGCGAGCGGGTCGACGCGATGGTCGGGCAACCGATCATCGAGGACTGAGGTTGTGACGGTTTAAATGGAAAAGCGGCGTCCTCGGATGCCGCTTTTTTTTTGATGTATTCGGCTTCTGGTGCCATACTGGCGCTCTTGGAAATCCCGATCAGGAATCAGGCTGATGAAATTTTTGTCCACCTTAGTTGGTATCGTTCTCTTCGTCCTGTTTTTTGGCTTCGCCCTGAAAAATACGCAGGAAGTCGATCTGCACATGTTCCTCCACTACGAGTTGCGCGGCCCGCTGGTGCTGATGCTGCTCGGCTGTTTCGTGGCCGGCGCCGTCCTGGGCGTGCTGGCGCTCACGCCCACCGTGTTCCGCTATCGCCGCGAAACCAATAAACACAAATCCACCATCACGACGCTGCAATCGTCGGCGCTGCGGGCCACCGCCCAGCCGCAGCCGGACAGCGTACTCACCCCTTAAGCACTCCCATAAAGAATAAAGCATGGAATTAGAACTCTGGTGGTTACTGGGTATCCCGGTCTTCTTCGGCCTCGGCTGGCTGGCCGCGCGGGTGGACATCCACCAACTGATGGCCGAATCGCGCACGCTGCCGCGCGGTTACTTCAAGGGCCTGAACCTGCTGCTCAACGACCAGCCGGACAAGGCGATCGACGCTTTTATCGAAATCGTGCGGCTCGATCCGGAATCGGCCGACATGCACTTCGCGCTCGGTAACCTGTTCCGCCGCCGCGGCGAGACCGAGCGCGCGATCCGCGTGCACCAGAATTTGCTGGCCCGTCCCGACCTGCCGCAGGAGCAGAAGGAACACGCCGAATACGAACTGGGGATCGACTACCTGAAAGCCGGTCTGCTCGACCGCGCCGAAGAAACCTTCAATCGCCTGATCAACGGCCAGTACGGCGCCCAGGCGCGCCGCCAGCTGCTCGAGATCTTCCAGCGCGAAAAGGAATGGCCGCGCGCCATCGAATCGGCCATCGGCCTGCAGGAATCGGGCGCCGGTTCGCGGCAAAAAGAGATCGCGCAGTTTTATTGCGAGATGGCGCAGGACGCGCTGGTGCACCTGCACGTCGACGAGGCCATGGCGCTGCTCGACAAATCGCTGGCGGCCGACCGCAACAACGTGCGCGCCACGCTGCTGACGGGCGACGCCCAGCTGGCCCAGGGCGACGTCGAAGGCGCGCTGATGACCTGGCGCCGCGTGGAGCAGATCAGCGTGCCGCATACGGCGCTGGTGGCGCAGCGCATGATGGACGGCTACCGCAAGGTGGGCCGCCCGCAGGAAGGCGTCAACCTGCTCAAGTCTTACCTGGAGCAGGCGTCGTCGATCGACCTGCTGGAAGTGGTGTACAAGGAAGTGATGGAACTGCACGGCGTGGCCGAGGCCAAGGAACTGGTCCTGCACGAACTGCGCCGCACGCCGACCCTGCTGGGACTGGACCGCCTGCTCGAGGCGCGCCTGGTCGATGCGCCGGCGTCGGTGGTGTCCGAACTGTCGATGGTGAAAAACCTGGTGCACGGCTACACCCAAAAGCTGGCGCGCTACCAGTGCAGCCACTGCGGCTTCAAGGCGCGCCAGTTCTACTGGCAGTGTCCTGGCTGCAGCCGGTGGGAGACCTACCCGCCGCGCCGTACCGAAGAACTCAATGTGATGAATTAAGAAATCAAGCGATGGACTATACGACGATTTACCAGGCACCGAACCTGGAGCAAGTACGCATACTGATCGTGGGCGACGTTATGCTGGACCGCTACTGGTTCGGCGACGTCAACCGCATTTCGCCCGAGGCGCCGGTGCCTATCGTGCGCGTCAACCACCGCGAAGCGCGCCTGGGCGGCGCCGCCAACGTGGCGCGCAATGCCGCCGCGCTCGGTGCGCATGCCGGCCTGCTGGGCGTGGTAGGCGCCGACGAGGCGGGCACGGAAGTGGAACAGATGCTGGGCGACGCCGGCATCCGCAGCTTCCTCAAGCGCGATGAGGCGATCTCCACCATCGTCAAGCTGCGCGTGATCGGCCGCCAGCAGCAGATGGTGCGCATCGATTTCGAGGAAGCGCCTACCGACACCGTGTTGCGCGACAAGCTGCAGCAATTCAAGACCCTGCTGCCCGATTACGATGTGATCATCCTGTCCGACTACGCCAAGGGCAGCCTGGTCAATGTCGCCGACATGATCGCGTCCGCCCGGGCCGCCGGCAAGGTGGTGATGGTCGATCCGAAAGGCGACGACTTTACCCGCTACGCGGGCGCCACCGTGCTCACCCCCAATAAATCGGAAATGCGCCAGATCGTGGGCGGCTGGAGCAGCGAAGCGCAACTGACGGCCAAGGCGCAGCAGCTGCGCGCCGACCTGCGGCTCGACGCCTTGCTGCTGACGCGCTCGGAAGAGGGCATGACGCTGTACACGGAAAACGACCAGTACCACATGCCGGCCGCCGCGCGCGAAGTGTTCGACGTCTCGGGCGCGGGCGATACGGTGATCGCCACCATGGCCTGCATGCTGGGCACGGGCGCCAGCTGGATTGATGCGGTGCAGACCGCCAACCGCGCCGGCGGCATCGTGGTGGGCAAGCTGGGCACGGCCACCGTCACGCGCGAGGAATTGTTCGGCTGAGGTGGATGGCCGGGTTGCGCCGCCTCAAACGGGCGGGTCAACCTGGCGCAAGCATTGCCGTTATGGGTCAGCAAGGTGCGATGGTCGCCCTTGTTTACCTTCATAACGGAGAACGTCATGTTGAAAAAAATCATGCTCGCTGTGGTCGCGCTGTTGGCAACGATGAATTTCGCTTTTGCCCAGGTGGACGTCAACAAGGCCGACGCGGCTGCGCTCGACAGCGTGAGCGGCATCGGCCCGGCCAAGTCCAAGGTCATCCTGGAAGAACGCAAGAAAGGCGAATTCAAGGACTGGAACGACTTCGAGCAGCGCGTCAAAGGCGTGGGCGAAAAGAACGCGCTCAAGCTGTCGGCCGCCGGCCTGGTGGTCAACGGCAAACCGCGCGACGGTGCGCCAGCGGGGGCGCCGGCCAAGCCCAAGGCGGCGGGTAAATAAACGCTGTCCGTAATGCTGTCATTCCCGCGCAGGCGGGAATCCAATTCCATATGCGTTGCGCCGCCTTCGACGTCTGTAGTGACGCATGCAACATTGGATCCCCGCCTGCGCGGGGATGACAACTTGACTGCTCACGCAGAGAATCACGTTCCCGCCTCATGAAAATCTCCCGCATCCTCCACGCCGGCTACGTCTTCGAATCGCGGGGCACCCAGCTGCTGTTCGATCCCATCTTTGAAAACCCGTTCAGCCGCAACTGCCACGCGTTTCCCGCCGCCAGCTTCGACCTCGAGCAGATCCGGGCGCTCACGCCCGACGCGATTTTCATTTCCCACTTCCACGACGATCACTGTTCGCTGGAAAGCCTGCACCTGCTGCCGCGCGCCACGCCCGTCTACCTGTACTGCCTGTTCGACGAACTGTTCGACCTGATCCGCGCGCTGGGCTTTACCGATGTGCAGCCGCTGGCCATCGACGTGCCGGTGCAGGTGGGCGCCATCGAAGTCATACCGCGCCGTGCGCTCGACGACGACGTCGACTCGATGTTCCACATCCGTGCTGAAGGGCTGAATATCCTCAACGTGGTCGACGCGTGGATGGACCCGGAAACGCTGCAGCAACTGCAGGCATACGCGCCGTGGGACATGGTGCTGTGGCCGTTCCAGACCATGCGCGAAGTGGATGTCATTGCACCGTCCCGCGCCCGCGATGCCGCGACGCAGTTTTCAGCGCAGTTTCCCGATGAGTGGTCCGAACAACTGCAGGCGCTCAATCCCCGCGTCGTGGTGCCCAGCTCCTGCCAGTTCGTGCAGGAACCGTGGTCGTGGTACAACCACGCCATGTTCCCGATCACGTACCGCGCCTTCGGCGAGGCCGTGGCCGGCTGGCTGCCGGCCGCGCAGGTGCTGCGGCTCGATCCGTCGGTGGCCGTGGAATTGACGGCGCAAGCGCTCGTGCCTGCCGCGCCGCTGCCGTGGGTGCTGCCGCAGGGCGAGCAGGATGTCGACTTCGAGTACGATCCGGCGATTGTGCCGCCCCCTACGGCCGAGATTGCCCGCCGCTTCGCTGCGCTCAGCGCGGCGCAGGCGGCGCAGGTGCTGGACTTCTGCCGCCACGGCCTGCTGCAAAGGTACGCGGAGATGGAGCTGCCCGACGACAGCTATTTCCAGCAGCCTTGCGTGTGGCAGTTGACCGTGGTTGATCACGAAGGAACGGGGCAGCGCTGGCGCTACCGCATCCACGGCGACACCATCGCGCTGACGGGCGACGACGCAGCGCCCACCTGGACCACGGAAATTCCGGCCGCCAAGCTGTACGCGGGCCTGGCGTTGGGCGAATCGCTCACCTCGATGTACATGCGCATCGGCGGCGCGCAGGTCGAAGCCGATGCGGACGCGGACATTGCCGACGATCCCCTGATCCGCTGCCTGTTCAACGACGCCTTCGGCGCCTACCAGGCGGCGCAACTACGACGACTCAAGGACACCGCATGAAACGTTTTGCCCCGCACCTCGTTCGAAAACTGGTCTCGGCCGCCCTGCTGCTGGCAGCAGGCACGGCCGTCGCCCAAACCGTCGCCTTCACCTTTGACGACGGCCCGCGCCTGGAACAGACGCCGCTGATGTCGCCGCAGCAGCGCAACCAGGCGCTGCTGGACGCGCTGGCTGCGCACCATGTGTCCGCCGCGCTGTTCGTCACGTGCGGCAACGGCGCCAACGAACCGGCCGGCCTGGCGCTGGCCAGGGCCT
>JBEVMD010000351.1:0-2513 GCA_040508835.1 Duganella sp.
GGACATCAACGACCGCAACGTCATCGTCGGCCTGAATGCCGAACCGGGCATCTCGGCGCGCGCCGTGCGGTGGAATCCCGGGGGCGCGCTGGCGCCGCTGGGGCCCAAGCCGCCCTCGCTGTCCGAAGCCAGCGCCGTCAATGTGCAAAACTTCGCAACCGGTTTTACCGACACGCCGGCCGGCACCATTGCGGCCACGTTATGGGATGGCAGCGGCGCCCAGACCAGCCTGGGCACCCTGGGCGGGCAGCGCGCGTTCGGCTTCCACATCAATGCGGGCAACGAGGTGGTCGGGCGGTCCGACGTGGCCGGCAACACGCGCGAAGCCGGCTTCTTCTGGAGCCGCCTGCGCGGCATGGTGCCGATCGACGGCGGCGGCTACCTGACGGACGTGGCCGCGCTCAACGACCGCAGCGAAGCGGTGGGCTATGCCATCCGCAACAACGAGAGCTATTACGCGTTCAAGTGGACGCCCGCCACCGGCCTGACGCAACTGCCCGGCCTGGCGTCCAGCGTCACCAGCGCCAGCGACATCAACAACGCCGGCGAGATCGTCGGCCGGTCGGCGCCGGCGGGCAATCCCGACTGGCGCTCGTCGCGGGCCGTGCGGTGGCCGGGCCTGAGCGCGCCGATCGACCTGAACACCCGGCTGTACCGCGCGCCGGCCGGCCTGATCCTGTATGGCGCCAGCGCCATCAACGAGTCCGGCGTGATCCTCGCTTCCTCGAACGCCGGCCTGGTGATGCTGCGCCCCGGCACGCGCGGCACCGATGCGCCCGTACTTGGCCCGATCGCCACCCTGCCCAGCCTGGTCCAACTGGGCCAGGACCTCAGCTTCACCGTCAACTTTACCGATAACGGTCTCACGCAGACCCACAAGGCCAGCGCCGTGTGGACCGACGGTTGCACGTCGCCCGCGCCCACCGTGCGCGAAGCGGCCGGTGCGGGACAGGTGACGGTGCGGCACCGCTTCTGCGCGGCCGGCGCCCACGGGCTGCGCTTCACGGTGACCGACTCGGGCGGCCGCTCCACCGAGCTGGTGCAGGACGTCATCGTGGAAGATCCGGCCCAGGCCGCCCTGAACGGCGCGGGCACGCTGCGCGGCACGGCCCCGGCCGGCCGCGTCGCCGGCAACCGCCCGCTGCGGTTTGCAGTATGGACGCCGCTGGGCGACGCCGGGACGGCGACCGTCAAGCCGGTCGTGCTGCTCGACGGCGACTTCAAGTTCCGCAGCGAGCAGGTGACCAGCGCCACGCGCGACGGCCAGCAGGCCCGCGTGACCGGCACCGGCCGCTTTAACGGCCGCAGCGGCTACCGCTACACGATCGAGGCCCGGGACGGCGGCAGCCAGTCCGGCGCCACGGATCGCCTGCGGGTCCGCATCACCCACACCGACACCACCGGCACCGACGTGGTGGACTACGACAACGCCGCGCCAGCCAACCTGCGCACGGCAACCCCCGCGCCCGATCACAGCGCGGTCGTCGACGGCGGACTCACGGTACGCAACTAGCGCACCCGTCATCGTTCCGCTCCATCCATAACAAGCTGTACCGTATGACGGCTCGCGGTTAGCCATCGCACGGTTGCATCCCGACGGGCGCGCTAAGCTGGTTCGGTCGACTTCGATCGCCTGGACGTCATCGTCCAGGTCGTTGTTACCCATGTCCGTTCCAGTCCAGCACGCCCGTCTTCCCGTGCCTGCCGCAACAGCTTGCAGCGGATGCTCGCGCGCGGGCTGCGCACTGGCGGCGCCGATTTCCCCCAACTCTCACAGAAAGCTGACACCATGAGCGACAACAATCCCATGCAGTATCCGACGCCCCCGTTCCCGGACCAGCAGCAGGCCTACCCCGGCACGACCGGCGCGCTCGACCCGCGTCCCGACCACGGCGAACACAGCTATCAGGGTTCCGGCAAGCTGCAAGGCAAGGTGGCCCTGATCACGGGCGCCGACAGCGGCATCGGCCGCGCCGTGGCGATTGCCTATGCGCGCGAAGGCGCCGACGTCCTGATCTCCTACCTGAGCGAAGAAGACGATGCCCGCGAAACCGCGCGCTGGGTCGAACAGGCGGGCCGCCGCGCCGTGCTGGTGGCCGGCGACGTGGCCGACCCGGCCCACTGCCAGGCGCTGGTGGACCGAACCGTGAGCGAGCTGGGCCAGCTTGACATCGTGGTCAACAACGCCGCGTTCCAGAAAGGCGCCGACAGCATCGACGAGATCAGCGTGGAAGACTGGCAGCGCCACTTCAATGTGAACCTGCACGCGATGTTTTATATCGTCAAGGCCGCCATGCCGCATCTGAAACCGGGCGCGTCCGTCATCAACACGGCGTCGATCAACGGCAAGTCGCCCAAGCCGGGCCAGCTGGCCTACTCGGCCACCAAGGGCGCGATCATGAACTTCACGTCGAACCTGGCGCAGCTGCTGGCCGACCGCGGCATCCGCGCCAACGCCGTGCTTCCGGGCCCGATCTGGACGCCGCTGATCACGTCCACCATGAAGCCCGAGG
>JBEVMD010000359.1:0-2817 GCA_040508835.1 Duganella sp.
TGAGTGCCGAGTGCTTAGTGCTTAGTGCTTAGTGCTTGGCGTCGCTCGGCGGCAGCAGCGCTTCCACCGGGGCATCGGTGGCAAACAACTGGGCCACGTCCACCTTGTCGTAGTCGTAGTGCTGGCCGCAGAAGTCGCAGTTCACGCCCACGTGGCCCTGTTCGGCAATCACGGTGTCGATTTCCTGCTGGCCCAGCATTTTCAGCATATTGCCCACTTTTTCCCGGGTGCAGCTGCAGTGGAACGACGGCGTCAGCGGGTCGAACACGCGGATGGTTTCTTCCCAAAATAAACGCTGCATCAGCACGTCCACCGTGGTGGTCAGCATTTCTTCCTCTTTCAGCGTGGAGCCCAGCATCACGGCGCGGTTCCAGGTTTCCAGCGCTTCGTCCGCCGTCAATGGCTGGGCGCCGGCCTTGCCGCCGTGGTCGGGCAGCTTTTGCAGCAGCAGGCCGCGCGCGGTGGTGTCGTCGGTGGCCAGCCACAGCTTGGTATCGAGCTGCTCCGAGCGCAACATGTAATTTTCAATGATGGTGGCCACGTCGTCGCCGTCGAGCGGCACGATGCCCTGGTACGCCTGCTGGCCCGGCACCTTGTCGGCCGGATCGAGCGTGATGATGAAACGGCCGTTGCCGTGGGCGTTCAGCAGGGACTGCAGGGTCGCGTCGTCGGCAATGGTGGCCTCGGGATCGAGCTTGGCGGTGGCGCGCAGGCGCAGGTCGGCGTCGCACTCGACCACCAGCAGGCGTACCGGGCCGTCGCCATGGATCTGCATGACGATGGAGCCATTGAACTTGAGGTTGGCCGACAGCAGGGCGCCCGCGCTCACCATCTGGCCCAGCAGCTGCTTGACGGGGGCCGGGTAGTCGTGGCGCGACATCACCTCGCGCCACGTGGCGGAAATGTCGATGAACTGGCCGCGCACGGCAGCGTTATCGAAAATGAACTTTTGCAGGGTGTCCTGGTTCAGCGTAATACTCATATTTTTTTATCCCAATCTGGTTTGGTGCCGCGTATCCACGCAATGTCCGCACAATTTGCCGCATTCATGGCGCTATTTTACGCTCGCGCAAGGCGTGTACGTGCAGCGAACGGTCGTGCTATTATTTTCCCTGTTACCTATTTTGCGGCCAGCAATCATCCGATATTGCGCCGGGCCCGCTAATTTCAAGGCAGATCATCATGACCTTCACGCCATCGCGCTCCGAGTTTCTCACCATCCGCGGCCTGCGCTGCCACGTGCGCCACTGGGGCCGGGCCGGGGCGCCCAGGATTTTCATGCTGCACGGCTGGATGGACGTGGGCGCCTCGTTCCAGTTCGTGGTCGATGCGTTGCAGGGCGACTGGCACGTGATCGCGCCCGACTGGCGCGGCTTCGGTTTGTCGGACCGCAGCGGCGCCGACACTTACTGGTTCCCCGACTACCTGGCCGACCTGGACGCCATCCTGCGCCATTATTCGCCGGACCAGGCCGTCAACCTGCTGGGTCACAGCATGGGCGGCAACGTGGTGGGCCTGTACGCGGGCGCGCGGCCCGAGCGCATCCGCAAGCTGATCAACCTGGAAGGCGCCGGCCTGCGCGCGCCCAAGCCGGAGCACACGCCGGGCCGCTACGCCAAGTGGCTCGACAGCCTGCTCGAACGTCCGGAGCTGCGCACCTACCCGAGCCAGGCGGCCGTGGCGGCGCGCCTGCAGAAAACCAACCCGCGCTTGCCGGACGAGCGCGCCGCCTTCCTGGCGCAGCACTGGGCGGCGCAGAACGACGCCGGCGACTGGGAAATCCTCGGCGACCCCGTCCATAAGCAGGCAGGGCCGTTGCCGTACCACGTGGAAGATGTGCTGGCCTGCTGGCAGGCGATCACGGCGCCGGTGCTGTGGGTGGAAGCGGACCAGACCAATATGTGGGACTGGCTGGGATCGCAGCCGGGCGGACGCGCGGAGCTGGACCGCCGCCTGGGCCACCTGCGCGACCTGCAGCGCGAGACCATCGCCGACGCCGGCCACATGCTGCACCACGACCAGCCGCAAGCGCTGGCGCGGCTGATCGAGGCGTTTCTCGGGCGCTGACCCTGCCACGGCTGCCATGGCTGTCATTGTGGCGGGCGCCCGCTTGCGTGCACCGTGCGCAGTCGGCGTACAATGGGGGCTACCCATTTACCCGGAAACTGACCGTACATGCTTAAAGTCGACCTGCACTGCCATTCCAACGTTTCCGACGGCGTCATGACGCCGGCCGCCGTGGCCGAGCACGCGCGCAAGGGCGGCGTGGACGTGTGGGCGCTGACCGACCACGACGAGGTGGGCGGGATTGCCGCCGCCCGCGTGGCGGCCGTCCAGCAGGGCATGCGGTTTGTGACGGGCGTGGAAATTTCCATCACCTGGGCCAAGGAAACCGTGCACATCGTCGGCCTGCATATCGACGAGCACAACCGCGAGTTGACGGAAGGCCTGGCCCGCACCCGCTCGGGGCGCGACAACCGCGGCCGCGAAATCGCGCGCCAGCTGGCGCTGGCCGGCATCGACGGCGCCTACGAGGGCGCGCTCCAATTCGTGGGCAACCCGGACCTGATGTCGCGCACCCACTTTGCGCGCTACCTGGTCGATATTGGCGCCTGCGCCGACATCCCCGAAGTCTTTAAAAAATATCTGTCCGAAGGCCGGCCCGGCTACGTGCCCCATGCCTGGGGCACGCTGGCCGAAACCGTGGGCTGGATCCGCGGCGCGGGCGGTATTGCCGTGATCGCCCACCCTGGCCGCTACCGCTTCAGCCAGCTGGCGCAGGGCGAGTTGTTCGACCAGTTCAAGCAACTGGGCGGC
>JBEVMD010000438.1:0-19251 GCA_040508835.1 Duganella sp.
CTGGCCCATATGGCCGATGGGCGGGCCCGGCCCATCGGGGGGCGCGTCGCCTGCGGCGACGAGACGCCCGCTCTAGCACCTGACGCCACCGTCTCGTCGAATTTCCCCGGGTTTTATTCCCGGGGTTCACCCCTTTATTGGAAAATTCGATGTTCAAGTATCTGCTGCCGCTCTGCGTAGCGGCGGGGCCGGCGCATGCGCTGGCCCCCATCCCCGTGTCCGAACCTGTCGTTGAAACTGTTTTTGAAACTGCGGCGCCGCTGACCCTGCAGGCGGCGCTGGCGCTGGCCGCCGGCGCCAATGCCGACCTGTCGGCCGCGCGCCACGAGCTGCTGGCCATGGACGGCGCCGTCCAGCAGGCGGGCGCGCGCCCCAACCCCACGCTGGAAGTGGAACGCGTGGACCGCCGGCGCGACGTCAACGACGCCCGCGAAACCACATTCCTATTGAGCCAGCCGCTGGAACTGGGCGGCCAGCGCCGTGCGCGCGTCCAGGCCGCCCAGCGGGGCCGCGACAGCGCCAACGCCGCGCTGTCCGCCCGCCAGGCCGACGTGCGCGCCAGCGTGATCGACGCCTGGTTTGCCGTGCTGGCCGCGCAGGAGCAACTGCGCCTGGCGCAGGAAGCGTCCGAGCTGGCGCAGCGCGCGGCGCAGGCCACGGGCCGCCGCGTCGTTGCCGGCAAGGTGTCGCCGGTGGAGGAAACCCGGGCCAAGGTGGCCGCATCGTCGGTCGCGCTGGAACTGCTGCGCGCGCGCAGCACGCTCACCGTGGCCCGCAAGCGGCTGGCCGCGCTGTGGGGCAACCCGTCGCCGCGCTTTGAAAAAGCCGACGGCGAGATCGACCGCCTGCCCGCGCTGCCCGACCAGGCCTTGCTGCACCACCGGCTGGCGCAGGCGCCGGCCATGGCGCAGGCGCGGTCCGAGCTGGCCAGCCGCCAGTCGCTGGCGCAGGTGGCGCTAGCGCAGCGCATGCCCGACGTCACGCTCAACCTGGGCAGCAAGCGGTCGGAGGAACTGGGCCGCTCGCAGCTGATCGTGGGCTTCTCGGTGCCGCTGCCGCTGTTCGACCGCAACCAGGGCGCCGTGCTGGAGACGGCGCGCCGGGTGGACAAGGCGCGCGACGAACTGACATCCACCGGGCTGCGGCTCGACGCCGAACTGGCGCAGGCGCGCGAGGAGTACGACGTCGCCCGCGAGCAGGCGCTGGCGCTGCGCGGCGAAATCGTGCCGGGCGCGCAAAGCGCCTACGACGCCGCCAGCACCGGCTTCGAATACGGCAAATTCGGTTTCCTCGACGTTCTGGACGCCCAGCGCACCCTGCTCGACGCCAAATCCAAATACCTGAATGCACTGGCGCAGGCGCACCGCGCCCATGCCGCCATCGGCCGCATCCTCGGAGACGAACAATGAACAAGCAACAAAAAATAACGATCGCCGCGATGGCGGTAGTGGGCCTGCTGCTGGCCGCGTGGATGCTGTGGCCCGAGCCGGCTACGCAGGACCGGGATGCGCACGCAGAGCATGGCGATCAGGCCAAAGGCAAGGCGGAAGGCAGCGAGCCGGCGCCCGCAGCGCACGCCGATCGTGACGCGGCCCGCGTCACCGCCGCCACCATCGCCCTCGACGCCGCGCAAATCAAGGCGGCCGGCATCGTGCTGGCCGTTGCCGGTCCCGCGAAAATCAGCGTGGTGACGTCGCTGCCGGGCGAGATCCGTTTCAATGACGACCGCACGGCGCACGTGGTGCCCAAGCTGGCCGGCGTGGTCACGGCCGTGCATGCGGACCTGGGGCAGAGCGTCAGGCAGGGGCAGGTGCTGGCGGTGATCGCCAGCAGCGGCCTGTCCGACCAGCGCAGCGAGCTGCTGTCGGCGCAGCGCCGGCTGGCGCTGGCCGTCACCACGCTCGACCGCGAGCGCCGCCTGTGGCAGGACAGGATCTCGGCCGAGCAGGATTACCTGCTGGCGCAGCAGGCCGCCAACGAGGCGCAGATCGCGGTGCAGAATGCGCGGCAAAAGCTCAGCGCCATCGGCGTCGACGCCGGCGCCGGTCCCGCATCGGTGCGGGACTTGAACCGCCTGGAACTGCGCGCGCCGTTCGACGGCGTGGTGATGGAAAAGCACCTGGCGCTGGGCGAGGCCGTGAAGGAAGACGCCATCGTGTTTACGCTGTCCGACCTGTCCACCGTGTGGGCCGAAGTGGCCGTGCCGCCGAAGGACTTGAGCCTGATGCGCGTCGGTGAAACGGTGACCATCAAGGCCACCGCGTTTGCCGCCGAAGCGCAGGGCAAGATCATCTACGTGGGCGAACTGCTGGGCGAGCAGACCCGCACCGCCAAGGCGCGCGTGGCGGTCGCCAATCCGGACCGCAGCTGGCGTCCGGGCCTGTTCGTCACGGTCGACGTGCTGTCCGGCCATGCCGATGCGGCCGATGCCGCGCCTGCCGTCAACCTGGCCATCGCGGCCGATGCCGTGCAGACGCTGGAAGACCGGCCGGTGGTGTTCGTGGAAGTGGCCGGCGGCTTCCGGCCGCAGCCCGTCACGCTGGGCCGCAGCGACGGCAAGCTGACCGAAGTGCTGCAAGGTCTGCAGGCCGGCGCCCGCTACGTGGCGGCCGGCAGTTTCGTGCTCAAGGCGGAACTGGGCAAAGACAGCGCCGGTCACGCGCACTAGGACGGGAGCGACCATGTTCGAACGTCTGATTCAATTTGCCATCGGCCAGCGGTCGCTGGTGATGCTGCTGGTCGCCGCCATGGCGGGGCTGGGCCTCTACAACTATCAACAACTGCCGATCGACGCCGTGCCCGACATCACCAACGTCCAGGTGCAGATCAACACGGCGGCGCCGGGTTATTCGCCGCTCGAAACCGAGCAGCGCGTGACCTTCCCCATCGAGACCGTGATGGCGGGCCTGCCGCACCTGGAGCAGACCCGGTCGCTGTCGCGCTACGGGCTGTCGCAGATCACCGTCGTCTTCAAGGACGGCACCGACATCTTCTTTGCGCGGCAGATGGTGAGTGAACGCATCCAGGAAGCCCGCACCCGGCTGCCGGCCGGGATCGCGCCCGCCATGGGACCGATTTCCACGGGCCTCGGCGAAATCTACCTGTGGACCGTGGAAGCGCGGCCGGGGGCCAAAAAGGCCGACGGCACGCCGTACACGCCCACCGACCTGCGCGAAATCCAGGACTGGATCATCAAGCCGCAGCTGCGCAACGTGGCCGGCGTCACCGAGATCAATTCCATCGGCGGCTACGCCAAGGAGTACCAGGTGGCGCCCGATCCGCAACGCCTGGCGTCCTACGGCCTCACGCTGCAGGACGTGGTGACGGCGCTGGACCGCAACAACGGCAACGCCAGCGCCGGCTACATCGAAAAGCGCGGCGAGCAGCTGCTGGTGCGCGCGCCCGGGCAGGTGCAATCGCTGGACGACATCCGCAACATCATCCTGCGCAACGTGGACAGCGTGCCGGTGCGCGTGCGCGACGTGGCCGAGGTGCTGATCGGGCGCGAGCTGCGCACGGGCGCCGCCACCGAGAACGGCCGCGAGGTGGTGCTGGGCACCGTGTTCATGCTGATCGGCCAGAACAGCCGCGCCGTGTCGCAGGCGGTGGACCGCAAGATGGTGGAGATCAACCGCAGCCTGCCGGCCGGCGTGGAGGCGATCACCGTATACGACCGCACCACGCTGGTGGACAAGGCCATCAGCACGGTGAAGAAAAACCTGCTCGAAGGCGCAATCCTGGTGATCGCCGTGCTGTTCGTCTTCCTCGGCAATCTGCGCGCGGCGCTCATTACCGCCATGGTGATCCCGCTGGCGATGCTGTTCACGTTTACCGGGATGGTCACGTTCAAGGTCAGCGCGAATCTACTGAGCCTGGGCGCGCTCGATTTCGGTATCATCGTCGATGGCGCCGTGGTGATCGTGGAGAACTGCGTGCGGCGCCTGGCGCATGCGCAAGCGGGCCTCGGGCGCAAGCTCACGCGCGCCGAGCGCTACGAGCAGGTGTTCGCGGCAGCGCAGGAGGCGCGCCGTCCGCTGCTGTTCGGGCAGTTGATCATCATGGTGGTGTACCTGCCCATCTTCGCGCTCACCGGCGTGGAAGGGCGCATGTTCCACCCGATGGCGCTCACGGTGGTGATGGCGCTGGCCGGCGCCATGCTGCTGTCGATCACGTTCATCCCTGCCGCCGTCGCCCTGTTCATCGGCGACCACGTGGTGGAAAAGGAACAGCGCCGGCTGGGCGTGTGGTATGGCCGCCTGCTGGAACGGGCGCTGGCCAACGCCCCGGTGGTGCTGTCGTTTGCGGGGATCGCGGTGGCGCTGTCGGTGCTGCTGGCCACGCGCCTGGGCAGCGAATTCGTGCCCAGCTTGAACGAGGGCGACTTTGCGCTCCAGGCGCTGCGCATTCCCGGCACCAGCCTGACGCAGTCGGTGGACATGCAACGGCAGATCGAACGCACGTTAAAAGAGCAATTCCCCGAGATCGACCGCGTGTTCGCCCGCACCGGCACGGCGGAAATCGCGTCCGACCCCATGCCGCCCAATATCTCGGACGGCTACATCATGCTCAAGCCGCAGTCGCAGTGGCCCAAGCCGGTCAGGACGCGCGACCAGCTGCTGGCGGCAATCCAGCAAACCCTGGATCGGCTGCCCGGGAACGCCTACGAGTTTTCGCAGCCGATCCAGCTGCGCTTCAATGAACTCATTTCGGGCGTGCGCAGCGACGTCGCCGTCAAGCTGTTCGGCGACGATACGGCGGTGCTGAACGACACGGCCGCCAGGATCGCCGCCACGCTGGGTGCAGTGGCCGGCGCGGCCGAGGTCAAGGTGGAGCAGACCGAGGGCCTGCCGATGCTCACCGTGGACATCGACCGTGCCAGGACCGCGCGCTATGGCCTCAACGTGGCCGACGTGCAGGACACCATTTCGACGGCCATCGGCGGCACGGAAGCGGGCACGCTGTTCGAGGGCGACCGCCGCTTCGATATCGTGGTGCGCCTGCCGGACGCCGTGCGCGGCGACCTGGAGTCGCTGCGCCGCCTGCCGGTGCCTTTGCCCCGAGGCGCAAACGCCGGCGTCAACTTCATCCCGCTGAGCGAGGTGGCCACGTTGAAGATCGCGCCCGGTCCCAACCAGATCAGCCGCGAGGACGGCAAGCGCCGCGTGGTCGTCAGCGCCAACGTGCGCGGGCGCGATATCGGCTCGTTCGTGGCGGAAGCGGAAAGCGCGCTGCGCACGCAAGTGAAAGTCCCGGCCGGGTACTGGACCGCGTGGGGCGGTCAGTTCGAACAGCTGCAGTCGGCGTCGCAGCGCTTGCAGGTGGTGGTGCCGGTGGCGCTGGCGCTGGTGATGCTGCTGCTGTTTGCGATGTTCGGCAGCCTGAAGGACGGTCTGCTGGTGTTCAGCGGCATACCGTTCGCGCTCACGGGCGGCATCGCGGCGCTGGCGCTGCGCGGCATTCCGCTGTCGATTTCGGCGGCGGTCGGGTTTATCGCATTGTCCGGCGTGGCGGTGCTCAATGGCCTGGTGCTGATTTCCTTCATCCGCAAGCTGCGCGAGGACGGGCGCACGGTGGAGCAGGCGATCCGCGAAGGCGCGCGCGGCCGCCTGCGGCCGGTGCTGATGACGGCGCTGGTGGCGTCGCTGGGCTTCATCCCGATGGCGATTGCCACCGGCACCGGCGCCGAAGTCCAGCGGCCGCTGGCCACGGTGGTCATCGGCGGCATCCTGTCGTCGACCGCCCTGACCTTGCTGGTGCTGCCGCTGCTCTACCGGCTGGCGCATGGCTGGCGCAAGGAGCTGTAACGCAGCCATGGATGTATCAGGTGCTCCTAGTCTTCGTTCCAGTCGTACTGCATCTGGCGCGCGGTACGTTCAGCCAGTTCGCGGCCGGCCAGCCGCTCGACCAGGTGCAGCGACATGTCGATGCCGGCCGAGATGCCGCCCGAAGTGACCAGGCGGCCGTTGTCCACCCAGCGCCGGTCGGCGCGCACGTCCACCGCCGGGTACGCGGCGCGCAGGTCGGCCACGTCTTCCCAGTGGGTGGTGGCCGGCTGGCCGTCCAGCAGGCCCGCTTGCGCCAGCAGGAAGGCGCCCGTGCACACGGACGCCGTCAGCTCGGCTGCTTGCGCGGTGGCGGCGATCCAGGCAATGACGGCTGGTTTGTCCAGTTCCGCCGTGACCACGCCGCCCGGTACGATCAGCACGTCGATGGGGCCTGCGCTGGCAAAGTCGGCTTCGGGCAGCACGGCCAGGCCGGCGCGGGCGCGCAGCAGGTCCCGGGTGGCGGCAACGGTGAGCACGCGGAACGGCGCCGGTTCGCCCGGCGTCAGCCTGCCGGCCACGCGGCTGGCGCAGGTGAATACTTCGTAGGGTCCGGCAAAGTCGAGCACTTCCACATCGTCAAAAACAAGTATGGCTATGGTGCGGGTCATGAAAGCCTCCAGGATGGGGGAGCTCCATCATGCCATACGCTGCGCCTCCCGCGGCCGCGGCAGCAGGTACAATCTGCGCCGGTGAGGACCACGGTGCAGGACCGGTGCAGGACCACGATGCGGGGATCGACAATGCAGGAATTTGAAAAATGGCTGGCGCGGGTACTGCTGCTTAACAGCGCGCTGGCGCTGGGCGTGAGCCTTGGCTTGCTGGGCACGCCGCAATACGGCAGCGCGCTGACGGTGCTGTACAGCGTGGCCATGCTGGGCTTGGCGGCGGCAGTGCTGTCGCTCAGGCGCCACGTGCTCGGCCTGTGGGGCAGCGTGCTGTTTTACCTGCTGCAGGTCGTGGCGTATTTTCCGTACGACGGCAGCTGGCAGTTCAGCATCAAGGCGGGCGTGAATGTCGGCCTGGTGATGCGCTGGCCGCACGGCGTGGTGGTGGTCAACATGGTGGCGCTGGCGTTGCTGGTTGCCACGGTGGCGGTGCTGGTGCGGCGGGTCCGGCAGGGGCACCTGTTGTTTCACAAAGTTCCAAATGTGAAATAGCACGGCGCCGCCCTTGTTTTATTGACATTAATCAAGTTTAATTGCTGGTCGTCTCCGCAATGTGTGCATTTCCACATCATTATTATTCCCCGAATATTGTCTTAAAGTTGGTTGCAGCAACGAGACACATCGTCAAATAAATTCTTTTCAGCAAGTAACTCGACTATACTTCCCGTGATGTCAAGCGGTCCGGGTGGCTGGTCAGTCCCCCAGCGCGTAGAAAATTCCGAAGTATTTCAATAGCTTACGATTGTTCATGCAAGGCCACGCCGGACATGCGCCCGAATTCTTTACCATGAAACCAGTTTCATAATGAAAAACCATCGGCGCCGTGGGGCGATCCGGCGGTGGCTGTCACCCCGGTTTTTCGCGGCAACTGCCGTGCAGCGTTCATAGTGTTTTAAACAAGAATTATTTTTTGCATGTCGTACAACGAAAAAAGCTCGCATAGTTTACTCAAGTTAACATTTTTGTTGACGTAAAGAACCATGCGAGCGCTTTGTTGCGACGGTAAAAAAGAGTTGTTAGTTAACATATATTAATAAAATGGCATAGTGCCACCAACGAAGGCGAGCTGCGACGGGCAGGGCCGTCGTTCACTTTCGAACAGATATTGCATCATCGCCTTTCAGGAGAAATACACATGGGCTACTTCACCGGTTTAAGCACACAAAACGTTGCTGCAATCACCACCGCACAGATCGCTTCGCTCGGTACCGCGAACTTCACCGACCTGACGACGGACCAGATTGTGGCATTGACCACGGACCAGGTGATTGCGCTGCGCTCGCAGCAAATAGCCGCCATTTCCACCAGCACCATCGCGCGCATGGCAACCGAAGACTTCGCCGTGCTGACCACCAGCACCCTGACCGGCCTCACCACCGCCCAGGTCCGTGCGCTGTCCACCGACCAGATCGTCGCGCTCACGACCAACCAGGCCGGCGCCTTGACCAGCCAGCAGGTGGCGTCGCTGTCGAACGACAGCATTGCCGCGCTGGAAACGGCCGACTTTGCCGCCTTCAAAACCGCCTCGGTCGCCGCGCTGACCACCAGCCAGGTCAAGGCCCTGACCACCAACCAGATCGTCGCCCTGACCACCGCCGGCGCCAACGCGCTGACCACCCAGCAAGTGGCAGCCCTGAACACCGAGTCGATTGCAGCGCTCGAGACCGCCGATCTGGCCGCATTGAAAACCAGCGCCATCGGCGCACTGTCCTCGAACCAGGTTGCCGCACTGACCACCGACCAGGTCAAGGGCCTGGGTACCGCGCAACTGGCGTCGCTGTCCACCAGCGCGATTGCCAGCGGCTTGACCACCGACCAGGTCGTCGCCCTGTCGTCGAACCAGATCGCCGGCCTGACCACCGCGCAGATCAGCGCGCTGTCGAACAACAATATCGCCGCCATTGAAACCGCCGACATCGTCGGCCTCAGCACCGCTGGCGTCGCCGCCCTGAAATCGTCGCAGATCGGCGTGCTCACCACCGACCAGGTGGCGAGCCTGTCGACCAACCAGGTGGCCGCGTTCACCACCGCCGGTCTCACGGGCCTGACCACCGACCAGGTGGTGGCGTTGACCACCGCCCAGGCCGGCGCCTTGGGCACCAGCCAGGTGGCCAGCCTGTCCACCAACGCCATCGTGGCGCTGGAAACGGCCGACTTTGCCGCCCTGAAAACCGCTGCCGTGGCCGCGCTGACCACGGGCCAGATCAAGGCCCTGACCACCAACCAGGTCGTGGCCCTGACCACGGCCGGCGCCAATGCGCTGACCACCCAGCAGGTCGCGTCGCTGACGGTGGACGCCGTGGCCGCACTGGAAACGGCCGACCTGGCCGCGCTGAAAACGTCGTCGTTTGCCGCACTGACCTCGGCGCAAGTGGCTGCGCTGACAACCGACCAGGTCAAAACCCTGAGCACGGCAGCCTTGTCCGCTTTGACCACCGCCAACATCGCCAACGGCCTCACCACCGACCAGATCGTCGCGCTGTCGTCGAACCAGATCGCCGGGCTGACCACCGCGCAGGTTGCCGCACTGACCAATAACGATATCGCCGCCATCGAACTGGCCGACATCGTCGGCATTACCACGGCCGGCATCGCCGCCCTGAAATCGTCGCAGATCGGCGTGCTGACCACCGACCAGGTCGCTACGCTGACGACCAACCAGATCGCTGCATTCACCACCGCCGGCCTGGCCGGTTTGACCACCGACCAGGTCGTGGCGCTGACCACCAACCAGGCCGGCGCGCTGACCTCCGGCCAGGTGGCCGGCTTGTCCACCACCGCGATTGCCGCGCTGGAAACGGCCGATTTCGCTGCGCTGAAAACCGCTGCCGTGGCCGCCTTGACCACGGGCCAGATCAAATCGCTGACCACCGACCAGGTCGTGGCCCTGACCACGGCCGGCGCCAATGCGCTGACCACCCAGCAGGTCGCGTCGCTGACGGTGGACGCCGTCGCTGCGCTGGAAACGGCCGACCTGGCCGCACTGAAAACGTCGTCGTTTGCCGCATTGACCTCGGCGCAAGTGGCTGCGCTGACCACCGACCAGGTCAAAACCCTGAGCACGGCAGCCTTGTCCGCTTTGACCACCGCCAACATCGCCAACGGCCTCACCACCGACCAGATCGTCGCGCTGTCGTCGAACCAGATCGCCGGCCTGACCACGGCGCAGGTTGCCGCACTGACCAATAACGATATCGCCGCCATCGAGCTGGCCGACATCGTCGGCATTACCACGGCCGGCATCGCCGCCCTGAAATCGTCGCAGATTGCCGCGCTGACCACCGACCAGGTCGCCACGCTGACGACCAACCAGGTCGTCGCGTTCACCACCGCTGGCGCTGCCGCGCTGACCACCGACCAGATCGTGGCGCTGACCACCAACCAGGCCGGCGCGCTGACGTCGCAGCAGGTTGCCGCGCTGTCCACCAACGCGATTGCCGCGCTGGAAACGGCCGATTTCGCTGCCCTGAAAACCGCTGCCGTAGCTGCGCTCACCACGGGCCAGATCAAGGCCCTGACCACCGACCAGGTCGTCGCCCTGACCACGGCCGGCGCCAGCGCCCTGACCACGCAGCAAGTGGCGGCCTTGTCGCTGGACGCCATCGTGGCGCTGGAAACGACCGACCTGCGCGCGCTCGACACCGCCTCGTTCACGGCGCTGAACTCGGCGCAGGTGGCTGCGCTTACCACCAACCAGATCCAGAGCCTGGCCACGTCCGCCCTGGCCGCGCTCACCACCGCCAACATCGCCAACGGCTTGACCACCGACCAGATCGTCGCCCTGTCGTCGAACCAGGTCGCCGGTCTGACCACGGCGCAAGTCGCTGCGCTGTCGGCCAACGGCATTGCCGCCATCGAACTGGCCGACATCGTGGGCGTCACCACGGCCGGCATCGCTGCGCTGAAATCGGCGCAGATCGCGGCGCTGACCACCGACCAGGTGGCCACGCTCACCAGCAATCAGATCGTCGCCTTTACCACCGCTGGCGCTGCCGCACTGACCACCGACCAGATCGTTGCGCTGACCACCGCGCAGGCCAACGCCCTCACCAGCCAGCAAGTGGCCGCGCTGTCCACCAACGCCATCGTGGCGCTGGAGACGGCCGACTTCGCCGCCCTGAAAACCGCCGCCCTGGCCGCGCTGACCACCAACCAGGTCAAGGCGCTGACGACCGACCAGGTGGTGGCCCTGACCACGGCCGAAGCGAGCTCGCTGACCACGCAGCAAGTGGCCGCGCTGAGCGTCGCTGCCGTAGCCGCCCTGGAAACGGCCGACCTGGCCGCACTGAAAACGTCGTCGATTGCCGCGTTGACCTCGGCGCAAGTGGCCGCGTTGACCACCGACCAGGTGAAAACCCTGGCCACGGCGTCGCTGGCCGCGCTGAGCACTGCCAACATCGCCAACGGCCTCACCACCGACCAGATCGTCGCCCTGTCGTCGAACCAGGTCGCCGGTCTGACCACGGCGCAAGTCGCTGCCTTGTCGGCCAGCGGCATTGCCGCCATCGAGCTGGCCGACATCGTCGGCGTCACCACGGCCGGCATCGCCGCCCTCAAGTCCGGCCAGATCGCCGCGCTGACCACCGACCAGGTGGCCACGCTGACCAGCAACCAGATCGTCGCCTTCACCACGGCCGGCGCTGCCGCGCTGACCACCGACCAGATCGTGGCGCTGACCGCCGCGCAGGCCAACGCCCTCACCAGCCAGCAAGTGGCGGCCCTGTCCACCAATGCGATTGCCGCACTGGAAACGGCTGATTTTGCGGCCCTGAAAACCGCTGCCGTGGCCGGCCTCACCACGAACCAGATCAAGGCGCTGACGACCGACCAGGTCGTCGCCCTGACCACGGCTGGCGCTGCTGCGCTGACCACCCAGCAGGTGGCGGCCCTGTCGCTGGACGCCATCGTGGCGCTGGAAACGACGGACCTGCGTGCGCTCGACACGGCCTCGTTCACGGCGCTGACCTCGGCGCAAGTGGCGGCCCTGACCACCGACCAGGTGCAGAGCCTGGCCACGTCCGCGCTGGCCGCGCTCAGCACGGCCAACATCGCCAACGGTCTGACCACCAACCAGATCGTGGCCCTGTCGTCCGCCCAGATCGCCGGCCTGACCACGGCCCAGATTGCTGCACTGTCGACCAACAGCATTGCCGCCATTGAACTGGCCGACCTGGCCGGCCTCACCACCAACGGCATCGCGGCGTTGAAGGCGAACCAGATCGCGGCGCTGTCCACCGACCAGGTTGCCACGTTGTCGACCAACCAGGTCGTGGCCTTCACCACGGCCGGCATCGGCGCGCTGACCACCGACCAGGTGGTGGCGCTGACCACCGGCCAGGCCGCCGTGCTGACCAGCCAGCAAGTGGCCGCGCTGTCCACCAACGCCATCGTGGCGCTGGAGACGGCCGACTTTGCCGCGCTGAAAACCGCCACCCTGGCCGCGCTCACCACCAACCAGATCAAGGCGCTGACCACCGACCAGGTGGTGGCCCTGACCACGGCTGAAGCGAGCTCGCTGACCACGCAGCAAGTGGCCGCCCTGACCGCCAACGCCATCACGGCGCTGGAAACGGCCGACCTGGCTGCGCTGAAAACCAGCGCGATTGCCGCGTTGACCTCGGCCCAGGTGGCCGTGCTGACCACCGACCAGGTCAAGACCCTGGCCACGGCGTCGCTGGCGGCGTTGACCACGGCGAATATCGCCAACGGTCTGACCACCGACCAGATCGTCGCGCTGTCGTCGAACCAGATCGCCGGCCTGACCACGGCGCAAGTGGCCGCGCTGTCGACCAACAGCATCGTGGCCATCGAGCTGGCCGACATCGTCGGTGTCACCACGGCCGGCATCGCTGCGCTGAAAGCGACCCAGATCGCCGCCTTGACCACCGACCAGGTCGCTACACTGTCGAGCAGCCAGGTCGTGGCCTTCACCACGGCCGGCGTGGCAGCGCTGACCACCAGCCAGATCGTGGCGCTGACCACCGGCCAGGCCAACGCCTTGAGCAGCCAGCAAGTCTCGGCGCTGTCCACCAACGCGGTTGCCGCGCTGGAAACGGCCGACCTGAACGCGCTGAAATCGGCGTCGATTGCCGCCCTGTCCACCAACCAGCTGCGCTCGCTGACTACCGACCAAGTGAGCAGCCTGTCCACCACCGCCATCGGCGCGCTGACCACGGCGCAAGTGGCCGGCGGCCTGACCACCGACCAGATCGTCGCGCTCGGTTCGGACCAGGTGGCGTCGCTGAGCACCAGCCAGGTCATGGCGTTGTCCAACGCCAGCCTGGTGGCGCTGGAAACGCGCGACCTGGTGGCCCTGAAAACCCAGGCCGTTGCTGCCCTGCGCACCAACCAGCTGGCCGCGCTGACCACCGACCAGGTGGGCGCGCTGACCACCACCCAGGTAGCCAGCCTGAGCACGGCAACCCTGGCCGCCGGCCTGACCACGGCGCAAGCCGTGGCGCTGACCAGCGACCAGATCAATGCGCTCAGCAGCAACCAGATCCGTTCGCTGTCCACCAGCAGCATCGCGGCGCTGGAAACGGCCGACATCGTGGCGCTGAAAACCGCGTCGCTGGCCTCGCTCACGACCCAGCAGTTCGTGCGTCTGACCACCGACCAGTTCCAGGCCCTGTCCACCGACCAGATCAAGTCGCTGACCATGGCGCAGGTCGATGCGCTGTACGCCTCGACGCTGAAGGCGGCCATCACGCCGGACCAGCAGGCCGCCATGCCGCTGACCAGCCCGATCGTGCTGGACCTGAACGGCAACGGCATCAACACCCTGAACCGGTCGGCCGGCGTCAACTTCGACCTGTCGGCCACGGGCACCAAGTCCAATGTCGGCTGGGTGGGCGGCGGTGACGGCCTGCTGGTGCTGGACCGCAACGGCGACGGCACCATCAACGACGGTAGCGAACTGTTCGGCGAAGGCACGACCCTGGCCAATGGCCAGAAAGCGACCGACGGTTACCAGGCGCTGGCGGAACTCGATGCCAACAGCGACGGCGTGATCGATGCCAAGGACACCCAGTTCGCCAACCTGCGCGTATGGGTGGACGGCAATGCCGACGGCGTGAGCCAGGCGGACGAGCTGAAATCGCTGGCCGACCTCAACATCGCCAAGCTGAACCTGGACGTGCAGAAATCGGGCGCGGTGGACAACGGCAACCTGATCGGCTTGGTCTCGACCTACGAGACCACCGACGGCGCCACCCACCAGGCGGCGGACGTGTGGTTCCAGGACAGCGGCAAGGCAGCGACCACCTTGAGCTCGTCGGTGAGCAGCCTGTCGAACGCGCTGTCGAGCTTTGACGCGGCGGCCGGCAGCTCGGCCAACACGACCAAGCTGGAAGTGCCGTCGAGCGTGAACTCGGCAGTCGCGGCCATGGCCAGCGCCATCGGCAACTACGAGAACAAGCTGACCGCTTCAACGCACCAGGCAGCTTCCGAAGACTCGCTGCGCCTGAAGGCGCTGCAAGGCAACCATCAGCAGGGCATCCTGGCCGCCAAGTAATATCGGCCCGGTAGCGCCTTTGAAACGGCAGGACCTGCGGGTCTTGCCGTTTTTTTTCGGACATTTGCGCCGATGCATGCCGCGAACAGGAATGTAAAACCGGTTGTGCTTCTAAACAACAATTGCCCCTGCGCCGCCCCGGGCGCGGTAGAATTCTCAGGCTGGCACGACAGTGCGTTCATGCCATCCCCACCCATCACCAGGCCCTATGCACGATAAATTTCCCCACACCGCGGTACAGTGCCTGACTGCCATCGCCCAGCACCACGGCCTGCAAATCAATCCCGAGCGCCTGATCGACGAATACGCGCTGCGCGCGGAAGAGCCCGGCAATGGGGTGCTGCTGCGCATGGCGGCCGAGATCGGCCTCAAGGCCAAGGCCGACAAGATCACCTGGGCCCGCCTGGTGGCGCAGGGCGGCGTGTTTCCGCTGATGGCGCGCCTGATCAGCGGCAATATGATCATCGTGGTGGGCGTCAAGCAGGGCGCAGACGGCGCGCCCGACCAGGTGGCCGTGCTCAACCCGGCCGTGGCCAACGCCACCGTGATGCTGGTGGGCCGCGCCGAGTTCGAACAGCGCTGGCGCGGCGACGTGCTGTTCGTCAAGCGCGAGCACAAATTTACCGATACCCAGCAGCCGTTCGGCCTGCGCTGGTTCATCCCCGAGATCCTGCGCCAGAAGGCGGCGTTCCGCGACATCTTCATTGCCGCCATTGCCATGCAGCTGCTGGCGCTGGCGTCGCCGATCTTTTTCCAGCTGGTGATCGACAAGGTCCTCACGCACCAGAGCGTGACCACGCTGCAGGTGCTGGCCGTGGGCATCACCATGGCGCTGGTGTTCGACGCCCTGTTCGGCTTCCTGCGCCAGACCCTCACGCTGGCGGCCAGCAACAAGATCGATATGCGCCTCACGCGCCGCGTGTTCGGCCACCTGCTGGCGCTGCCCATCGATTTTTTCGAGACCACCAGCGCCGGCGTCATCACGCGCCACATGCAGCAGCTGGAAAAGATCCGCAGTTTTCTCACCGGCCGGCTGTTCTTCACGGCGCTCGACCTGATTTCGCTGCTGGTGTTTATTCCCATCCTGTTCAGCTATTCGTTCAAGCTGACCCTGATCGTGCTGCTGTTTGCCGCCCTGATCGGCGGCGTGGTGCTGGCCATGGTGCCCACGTTCCAGCGCCGCCTGAACGCGCTGTACACGGCCGAGGGCCAGCGCCAGGGCATGCTGGTGGAAACCATCCACGGCATGCGCACCGTCAAGGCGCTGGCCATCGAACCGTCGCAACGGCGCATCTGGGACCAGCGTTCGGCCGAAGCGATCACCATGCACTTCCGCGTGGGGCAGATATCGATTGCCGGCAATTCCGTCACCGATTTCCTGGGCAAGATGCTGCCGGTGACGCTGATCGTGGTGGGCGCCGGCGACGTGTTCGACAGCACGCTGTCGGTCGGCGCGCTGATCGCGTTCCAGATGCTGTCGGGCCGCGTGACGCAACCGCTGATTTCGCTGGTGGGCCTGGTCAACGAATACCAGGAAACCGCGCTGTCGGTGCGCATGCTGGGCGAGGTCATGAACCGGGCGCCGGAAGGGCGCGCGGGCGCCACCGGCCTGCGTCCCGTGCTCGATGGCGAGATCAAGTTCGACAACGTGATCTTCCGCTATCCGGGCGCGCAGAACCTGGCCCTCAACAAGGCCAGTTTCACGATCGAGAAGGGCACCGTGGTGGGCATCGTGGGCCGGTCCGGCTCGGGCAAGACCACGTTGACCAAGCTGATCCAGGGACTGTATCCGCTGCAGGAGGGCATCGTGCGCTTCGACGGTATCGACGCCCGCGAGATCGAGCTGTCGCACCTGCGGCGCCAGATCGGCGTGGTATTGCAGGAAAACTTCCTGTTCCGCGGCACGGTGCGCGAAAACCTGTCCGTCACCAAGCCCGACGCCACGTTCGAGGAACTGGTGGCGGCAGCGGTGGCCGCCGGCGCCGACGAATTCATCGAACGCCTGCCGCAGGGCTACGACACGGTGCTGGAAGAAAACGCGTCCAACCTGTCGGGCGGCCAGAAGCAGCGGCTGTCGATTGCCCGCACGCTGGTGGCGCGCCCGCGCATCCTGATCCTGGACGAGGCGGCGTCCGCACTCGACCCGGAATCGGAAGCGATTTTCATCGGCAACCTGTCGAAGATCGCCGTGGGCCGCACGGTGGTGATGATTTCGCACCGCCTGTCCACGCTGGTCAATGCCGACAAAATCATGGTCATGCAGCAAGGCTCCCTGGTGGATGCCGGCCGTCATGAAGAACTGCTCACCCGTAGCGACACTTACCAGCACTTATGGAACCAGCAAACCAGTCACCTCTGACCCGGCGCAAGAAGGATCAGACCGAGATCGACTTCCTGCCGGACGCCGACGCCATCGAGCGCGGCCCGCTGCCGCGCTTCGTGCAGCTGACCCTGCACTTGCTGGTGCTGACCCTGGTTGGCTTCATCATCTGGGCCAGCGTCTCGCCGGTGGACAAGGTGGTCATTGCCCACGGCCGCCTGGTCAATCCGCTGCCCAATATCGTGCTGCAGCCGCTCGACACGTCGATCATCCAGAGCATCGACGTGCGCGTGGGGCAGGTGGTGAAAAAAGGCCAGCTGCTGGCCACGCTCGACCCCACGTTCAGCGCGGCCGACGAAACCCAGTTGCGCGTGCGGCTCGACAGTTTGAATAACCAGGCCGACGGCCTGAAAGCCGAGCTCGGCGGCAGGCAGGGCGCCACCGAAGCGGGCAGCGACGACGCCCGCCTGCAGCAGCAGCTGTCGGTCGAACGGCGCGGCAATTACGAGGCGCAAAAAAGCAAGATGGACCAGAACATCGCACGCCTACGCGCCAGCCTGGAAACCAACAAGCACGACCAGCAGATCCTGGCCCAGCGCGTCAAGTCCCTGCGCGAAGTGGAAGCGATGCAGGAGCAGCTGGTGGCGGAAAACTTCGGCGCCAAGATGCACCTGCTGGAAGCGCGCGACCGCCGCCTGGAAGTGGAACGCGACATGGACATGCAGCGCAACAAGGCCATCGAGATGGCCAGCGAGCTGGCGTCGGTGCAGGCCGAACGCTCCGCCTTCGAGCGCAGCTGGCGGCAGAAAGCGATGGAAGATCTGCTGACGGCCACGCGCGACCGCGACGGCATCAACGAGCAGCTGGCCAAGGCCGACAAGCGCCTGAAAATGGTGCGGATGGTGGCGCCGGCCGATGGCGTGGTGCTGGAAATCGCCAAGTTCTCGGTGGGGTCTGTCGTGCGCGAAGCGGAGCAGCTGTTTACGCTGGTGCCGATCGGCGCCGAGCTGGAGGCGGAAGTGCAGGTCGATTCGGTCGACATCGGCTTCATCAAGCCGGGCATGCCGGCCCACATCAAGGTCGATGCGTTCACGTTCATGAAGCATGGCATGCTCGACGGCAAAGTGCGCACCGTGAGCCAGGATTCGTTCAAGCGCGACACGGCCGACAAGAACGGCGGCGGCATGGATACCTATTACACGAGCCGGATTCCGTACACGGGCGCTTTGAAAAACGTGCCGCAAGGCGTGCAGCTGATGCCCGGCATGACGGTCTCGGCGGAAATCGTGGTGGGCCAGCGCACGGTGATGTCGTACCTGCTGTACCCGCTCACGCGGGCGCTGGACGAATCGATCCGCGAGCCGTAATACCACCCCGCACGGCCAAGGCCGGGGACGGCATGCGTGCCGCGGCCAGCGGGGCAGGGTTTATAGCGCGTTGTAGCCGCTCAATAAACTCTGGTTGGACCACAAATAATCCCATTCGCCGAAGCGTCCGCAGCTGGCGATGCCGGCGCCCCGGGCCCAGTCCAGCACGCGCTTGCGATGCGCTTCCATGCCCTGGTCGAAGATCACGTTGCCGAAGCGCAGCACGCGGTGGTCGAGCACGGCAATGTCGGCGGCCGTGGCAATGCCCATCTTTTCCAGCGCATAGACGGTGTTCTGCTTGAGCGCCTCGCCGTCGTACGCGGACTGTTCGCCGCGGCTGTAGATTTCGAATTGCAGCGAGCTGCAACCGTCCGGCGCATTCTCGGGCGACTTGACCGACGGCGAATACGCGCGGCTGGCCAGGATATCGTCGTCGTAGATGTAGAACCACAGGTCCTTGACCAGCGGCTGATTGAAACCCACCGACACCAGGTCGATCGAAGTGGCCTGCAGTTGCGCGGCCGCCTGCTGGACGTCCGCCGGCGCGTCCTGCGCGATGCGCGCCAGCACCGGCAGCGGCAGCGTGCTCACCAGGCTGCCGTAGCGCACCTGGGCGCCGTTGGCAAAGCGCACCGTGCGCTGCGCCGTGTCGATGGCGATGGCGGCATGGCCGGTGAGGATGTCGGCGGCGGCGATCAGCGGCGCGATAAACGCCTTGTAGCCGCCCTGCTGCGGGTAGCGCATCTCCTTGGTGTAATAGGTATTGGGCGTGGCGATGGTCATGGCGCCGAACAGGATTTCGTCCAGTTCCGCGCGGCGCATGCGCTGGCCGATCCAGTTGGTCGACAGTGCGCTGGCCGGCGTGGCCCAGTATTTTTGCGTGTAGCGGATCGGGTAGCGTTCGGCGATGCCGTCGCCGTACTGGTGGCGCAGCCAGCTCTCGTAATCGTCGCCGGCCAGCGCGGACGGGCGGGCCAGGAACGACTTGATCAGCGCCACCTTGTCGGCCGCGTCGAGCGGCGCCAGGTTGTTCTGCACCGGGTGCTTGAGCCAGCGGTCGCCCTCGAAGCAGTACGAGTCCGACGGATGCGTGATGTACGGCGTCTGGTCGAAAATCGCGCGCACCTTGTCTTCGGTGGCAAAGCTCAGGTGCACCGCGTGGTCGAAGCGGAAGCCGTCGATCGTAAAATTGTCGAGCAGGCCGCCGGCGCTGTCGCGCGCTTCGAAGATGACGGCCGTGCGGCCGCTTTCGCGCGCCTTGAGGGCGGCGCCCAGGCCGGCGACGCCGCCGCCCAGGATCACCACGTCCAGTTCTTCCATCGTGTTGGTATCCATGTTGTTAATAGTGGGCGAGGTCGCCCTGCAGATAGGCGGCCAGGCTGTCGCGCCAGTCCGGCATGTCGGGCCAGCCCAGCATGGCCATCTTCCAGTTGGCCGCCATTTCGTTGTTGGAGACGCGCGCCTTGCGGGCAAAGCTGGCGGCCGTCGACGGCTTGACGTCCACCGCGATGCCGGACAATGCCACGACGGCCGCCACGTATTCGCAGCGCGAGGCATTGCC
>JBEVMD010000515.1:0-8137 GCA_040508835.1 Duganella sp.
ACCGCCAAGCCGGGACACGAAGCCGCCGTGCAGGCCGCGCTGGAAAAAATCGTTCCGCCCAGCCGTGCGGAAGCCACGTGCAGCCGCTATGAGCTGCACGTCGATGTGGAACATCCGGGACGGTTCGTGATGCTGGAAACCTGGCGCGACCAGCAAGCGCTGACCGAACATGAAGCGACGCCGCATTTCCTGCAGCTGGTGCAGGAGATTGCGGGCAAGGCGGAGGTGCAGGTGCTGAAGCTGAACAAAACCCTGTAAATTCGGTCGGCCGGCGCTCCGTCATCACCGCCTGCGCGGGAATGACGGAGCTTGGTCGGCAGGCCATTTGGCGAAGCATGCCAAGTCGCGTGCCTCACTCCAGATTCTGCACCTGCTCGCGCATCTGCTCGATCAGCAGTTTCAGTTCCATCGAGGCATCGGCCAGTTCCTTCACCGACGCCTTGGCGCCCAGGGTGTTGGCTTCGCGATTGAGTTCCTGCATCATGAAGTCCAGGCGCTTGCCCACCTGGCCGCCTTTTTTCAGGATGTGGCGGGTTTCGGTCAGGTGCGCCGACAGGCGGCCCAGTTCCTCGGCCACGTCGATGCGGATGCCGTACAAAATCACTTCCTGGCGAATGCGTTCGAGCGCATCCTGGCGCGACAGTGCCGAGTTCGATCCCTGGCAGGCCAGGCCCAGCGCATCCTGCATGCGCTCCACGGCCTTTTGCTGGAACGCCGCCACCACCTGGGGAATGAGCGGGGTGATGCGCTTGACGATCGCTTCCATCGCTTCGATGCGGGAAATGAGCATGGTTTCCAGCGCCGCGCCTTCGCGCTGGCGGCTGATGACGAACGCTTCCACGGTGCGCACGGTCAGCGCCGCCACGTCGGCCTGCAGCGATTCCTGGCCGATTTGCGCTTCTTCGATCACGCCTGGCCAGCGCAGCAGTTCAGCCACCGTCATGGCCTGCACGCCGGGGAAATGCGCGCCCACTTCGGTTTGCAGCCGTTGCAGCTCGCCCAAAAGGGGGAGGTTGAGCGCCTGGGCGCCGGTGGTGGCCGCCTTGCGGCCAAAGCTCAGCCGCAGCTCCACCTTGCCGCGCGTGATGGCAGCCATGATTGCCGAGCGCAGATCGGGTTCAAGCGCACGCAAATCGTCGTTTATTCGAAACTGAAGGTCGAGAAACCGCGAGTTCACGCTCTTGATCTCGATGGTCAGTGTTCCCGCCGCACTCTCACTGGTGGCGACCGCGTAGCCCGTCATGCTGGAAATGCTCAATGGATATCCCCGATTTAATCTTTACAAAACAGTGATTTATCCACACAATCCGGTGTCGAAGCGAGGAATCCCATGGCTGCGCTCTACAACGCCCCTCTCCCGGATGGTCTGGAAATTGCTGGATATCGCATTGTAAAGAAAATTGCGTCCGGTGGGTTCAGTATTGTTTACCTGGCCTACGATACGCTGGGCGTGGTCGTGGCCATCAAGGAGTTTCTGCCGGCGGTCCTGGCCGCGCGCGCCCATGGCGAACTGGCGCCCCATGTCGTGCCCGAACTGCGCGCCGCGTACGACGCCAGCCTCAAAAGTTTTTTCGACGAAGGGCGCGCGCTGGCGCGCCTCACGCACCCCAACCTGGTGCGTGTGCTCAATTTTTTCCGCGCCCATGAAACTGTGTACATGGTCATGGCGTTCGAACCGGGCCGCACCTTGCAGGACCACCTGCAGCAAGCACGCATGGAAGAGGGCGCGATCCGTGCGATGCTGCACCAGTTGCTGCAGGGACTGCGCGAGGCCCATGCCCACAAACTGACCCACCTCGACATCCACCCGGCCAATATCTGGCTGCGGCCGGACGGCACACCGCTGCTGCTCGACTTCGGCGCCGCCCGCCAGGTGCTGCGTGCCGCGCTGCCGCACGTGACGCCAACATCGACGCCCACATCGACGCCCACATCGACGCCCGCATCGACGCCCTGGGCGGCGCCCGAGCTGTACGACCAGCGCGGCCGGCTGGGGCCGTGGACCGACGTCTACGGCATCGGCACGGTATTGTTCGCGTGCATGGCGGGCGGGCCCCCGCCGCCGGCCGACCAGCGCCGGCTCGGCGATACGCTGGCCGCGCAACTGGCGCCATTGCAGGGAATGTACCCGGACGAACTGCGCGACCTGGCGGCGGCCTGCCTGGCGCTGGAGCCGCCGGACCGGCCGCCCAGCCTGTTTGCGCTGCAGAAGGTGCTCAAACCGGCGGTGCCCGTGCCGGCGCCAACGCCGCTGCCGACACCCGTGCCCGTGCCAACGCCGCTGCCGCTGCCAATGCCAGCCACAGCGACAGCCACAGCGACAGCGGCAGCGCCGCTGCCTGCCCCCGGCCCGGCGCCGACGCCGGCCGCGCCACCGGGCGGCGTGCGCGGCTGGCTGGCGCGCACGCTGCGCCGCCGGCGCGACCCCGGAACCTGAGCCGGTTGTGCTGGCCCGCGTTGTGGTCTATGCTGCCGGACGATTAAACTGCAAGGAAAACCCATGACCTTAGATTCCCGTCCCAGCGGCCGCGCCGTCGATGCGCTGCGCACCCTGCGCCTGACCCGCGACTACACCAAGCATGCCGAAGGCTCGGTGCTGATCGAATGCGGCGACACCAAGGTCATCTGCACCGCCAGCATCGAAGACAAGGTGCCGGGCTTTTTGAAAGGCAAGGGCCAGGGCTGGATGACGGCCGAATACGGCATGCTGCCGCGCTCGACCCACACCCGCATGGACCGTGAAGCGGCGCGCGGCAAGCAGTCGGGCCGCACCCAGGAAATCCAGCGCCTGATCGGCCGTTCGCTGCGCGCCGCGTTCGACCTGAACGCTTTTGGCGAACGCACGCTGCACCTCGACTGCGACGTGATCCAGGCCGACGGCGGCACCCGCACCGCGTCGATCACGGGCGCCATGGTGGCCGCGTACGACGCGTTTTCCAAGCTGGTGGCGCGCGGCGCCGTGCCGGCCATCCCGCTGAAGCATTTCGTCGCGGCCATCTCGGTGGGCGTGTACCAGGGCACGCCGGTGCTGGACCTCGACTACATCGAGGACTCCAACTGCGATACCGACATGAACGTGGTGATGAACGACGCCGGCCACTTCATCGAAGTGCAGGGCACGGCCGAAGGCGCGGCGTTCGACCGCGCCGGCATGGACCGCCTGCTGGACCTGGCGCAGGGCGGCATTGCCGACCTGATCGTGCTGCAGAAGCAGGCGCTCGGCCTGGCGTAAGTCCCTGCCGGAGCCGGGGCCCGGCAAACGGTTTACAATGTCGGCTTCCAGAATGAGAAGCTGACATCACCATGACCCAACGCCTGATCCTCGCCTCCAACAACGCCGGCAAACTCAAGGAGTTCAACGAACTGCTGTCCACGGTGGGCTTTTCGGTCCACGCCCAGGGCGAGTACGACGTCCCGGAGGCGGACGAGCCGTTCCACACCTTCGTTGAAAACGCCCTGCAAAAAGCCCGTCACGCCTCGCGCCTGACCGGCCTGCCGGCGCTGTCCGACGATTCGGGCGTGTGCATCAACGCCCTGGGCGGCGCGCCCGGCGTTCAGTCGGCGCGCTTTGCCGGTGAACCGAAATCGGACGCCCGCAACAACGAAAAAATGGTGGCCGAGCTGGCCAAATTCGCCGACAAGTCCGCGTATTACTACTGCGTGCTGGTGTTCGTGCGCCACCCCGACGATCCGCAGCCGATCATTGCCGACGGCGCCTGGCACGGCGAAATGCTGGCCGCCCCGCGCGGCGCCGGCGGCTTCGGCTACGATCCTTATTTCTTCATTCCCACCCTGGGCAAGTGCGCGGCCGAGCTGACGTCCGCGGAAAAGAACGCGCTGTCGCACCGCGGCCAGGCCTTGCGCGCGCTGGTTGAAAAGCTGAAATGAGAAACTGAAATGATCCCGATTAAAATCGTCGGCAGCGCCGGTAAAAGCACCGGTACGGCCAGCACAGTGACCAGTACAGCCAATACAGTTGCCGCCGACATCGGCGATGCTGCGGGCGTGGCCCTCAAGTACCTCAAAAGCGGCGCGCTCAACCTGACCGCGCTGCCGCCGCTGTCGCTGTACATCCATTTTCCGTGGTGCGTGCGCAAGTGCCCGTATTGCGACTTCAATTCGCACGAGGCCAGGGAAGGCGGCGCCTTTCCCGAACAGGACTATTTGGACGCCCTGCGGCTGGACCTGGAAATGGCGCTGCCCCTGATCTGGGGCCGCAAGATCTATACGATTTTTATCGGCGGCGGCACACCGAGCCTGATGTCGGCCGCGGGCCTGGACCGGCTGCTGTCGGACGTGCGTACCTTGCTGCCGCTCGACAGCGACGTCGAGATCACCATGGAAGCCAATCCCGGCACCTTCGAGGCCGAGAAATTCCGCGCGTACCGCGCCAGCGGCGTCAACCGGCTGTCGATCGGCATCCAGAGTTTCAACGACCGCCATTTGAAGGCGCTGGGCCGCATCCATGACGACGGCGAAGCCAGGCGCGCCGTGGACATCGCGCTCGACAATTTCGACAATTTCAACCTCGACCTGATGTACGCGCTGCCGTCGCAAACGCTGGCCGAAGCGCGCCAGGACATCGAGACGGCCATGGCGTTCAAGCCGCCGCACCTGTCGCTGTACCACCTGACGATGGAGCCGAACACGCTGTTTGCCAAGTACCCGCCGGCGCTGCCCGACGACGACGCCAGCGCCGACATGCAGGACATGATTGCGGAACTGACCGCCGCCAACGGCTACCGCCATTACGAGGTGTCGGCCTACGCGAAAGAGGGCAAGCGCGCGCGCCACAATCTCAATTACTGGGAATTTGGCGACTATCTCGGCATTGGCGCCGGTGCGCACTCGAAGCTGTCGTTCCCGCACCGCGTGCTGCGCCAGGCGCGCTACAAGCAGCCCAAGACGTACATGGAGCAAACGCGGCTGGGCGCCCCGGTGCAGGAAGAACATGAAATCGCGCGCGAGGACATGGGGTTCGAATTCATGCTCAACACGCTGCGCCTGTGCGACGGCTTCGATCCCAACCTGTTTGCCGAGCGTACCGGCATGAGCATGAACGCGATCGAGAAAACCCTGAATGCGGCGGAAGCGAAAGGCCTGATCTACCGCGACTATAAGCTCATCCGCCCCACCGAACTGGGGCGCCGCTTCCTCAACGATCTGCAGGAGATGTTCCTGGGGGCGTAAAACTTGCCGCGCCGGCCAAGGCGCCGCCGCGCTAGTAACCCGGTTCGCGCCGGTGCGGCAGTGACGCCAGCGCCGCCGCTGGCCGGGGGCGCTGCGCCGCCACGCCTGCTTCCAGACGGAAGGTGGCCGCCACGTCGGCCAGCCGTCCGGCCTGGTCCTGCATGCTGGCGGCCGCCGCTGCCGCCTGTTCCACCAGCGCGGCGTTCTGCTGCGTCACCTGGTCCATCTGGGTAATCGCCGTGTTCACCTGGTCGATGCCGATGCTTTGCTCGCTGCTGGCGGACGTGATCTCGCCCATGATGTCGGTAACGCGGCGCACGCTTTCCACCACGTCGTCCATGGTGGCGCCGGCCTGCTGCACGAGCTTTGATCCAATGTCCACCTGGTCCACCGAATTGCCGATCAGCGCCTTGATTTCGCGGGCGGCAGCGGCCGAGCGCTGCGCCAGGTTGCGCACTTCGGACGCCACCACCGCAAAGCCCCGGCCCTGTTCGCCGGCGCGCGCCGCTTCCACGGCCGCATTCAGGGCCAGGATATTGGTCTGGAACGCGATGCCGTCGATGACGGAAATAATGTCGACAATCTTGCGCGACGCATCGTTGATAGTGGCCATGGTATCGACCACCTGGCCCACGATGGCGCCGCCTTTTTCCGCCACGCTGGACGCGGTCTGCGCCAGCTGGTTGGCCTGGCGCGCATTGTCCGCATTCTGGCGCACGGTGGACGTCAGTTCTTCCATCGACGACGCGGTTTCCTCCAGCGAACTGGCTTGTTCTTCCGTGCGCTGCGACAGGTCCTGGTTACCCGCCGCAATTTCGCTCGACGCCAGCGCAATGGTTTGCGCGCCGCGCTGCACTTCGCCCACCACCTTGACCAGCTCGCCATTCATGCGGCGCAGCGCGCGCATCAGGTCGCCGATCTGGTCGCTGCCGGCGTCGCCGAACCGAGTGCTCAGGTCGCCGCTGGCCACGGTCGCGGCCACCTCGATCGCCGCAGCCAGCGGCACCGTGATGCTGCGCGAGATCAGCCATGCACCCACCGCGCTTAGCGCCACCAGCAGGGCGCTCAACGCCACGCCCAGCTTGATGCTGCGGTCGGTCTCCGCTTCGATTTCCTGCGCCATGCGGTCCAGCACACTGCGTTCATGCTCGACCAGTTTCTGCATGCCGGCCTGGTAGGCTTCGGCGGACGGCGTAAAACTGTCGGCAAAGATGCGCGCCGCAGCTGCATTGTCGCCCGCCTTGTTGGCGTCCATCAGCGCCTGCTTGGATGCGACGAACTTGCCGCGCACCGCCAGCGTGGCCTGGTAGATCGCGCGTTCTGCATCACTGCTGATCAGTTCGCCCATGCGGCGGTTCATGGCGTTGCCCTTTTTCGACCCTTCCGCCATGACGTCCGCAAACGTGGCGGCCAGCGTCGTATCGCTGCTCTTGGCCATCATGATGGTGCGGGCGATGGTCACGCTGGTCTGGGTGTACCAGTCGCTGGCCAAGCGCTCGCGCGCCAGCGGTTCGGCCATCATCAGCCGCGTGGCCCGCGCGTTGTGCAGCGCATTCTGTAGCGCAAAACCGGTGGAAATAATCGAGAGCAGCAAGATGACGGCAAAACCCAGCGAAAGCCGGGCGCCGATGCGTAGCCGGGAAAGAAAGGACATGGCAGCAAAGCAGGCCGCAGCCTGTAACTATTGGTAGTATTCGAAGTATAGCTTTCTTTTGGGAAATGTGCCTCGAGAAATGTTCCAGTGGTGTCGTGCCGACGGCGCCCATCGTGGCAGGACAGCGGGCGGGCTAACCGCTTTGCCCGGTGCATAGTACAAGTCGTGCTCCGTCTCAACGGGGGGGGCAGCGCCCAGCCCGGGCTAGAAAGAGCGAGTTACCTTCAGGTCCGGCTGTGCGCACCAGCGCGCAAAAGCCTCCGCCATGCGTTCGCTTTCGCCGATGGCGGCGAGCCAGGCGCGGATGCGGGTGTCGTGGTTTTGCCCGTAGGCCGTGAAGTCCTGACGGTCGGGCAGCTTGCCGTTCGGCAGGCGGGCCACGAATTCGGGCGAGGGCGACACCAGGATCACGTTGTCGAGCGCGGCGTCACTGGCGCGGCGCCAGGGAAGCGACTTGTCGAGCCAGCCGGGCACGATGTAGTCGCTAAAGTGGGGATACAGCACCAGGCCGGGATCGCGCTGGTACGGCAGGTGCAGGTGATAGTCGATCAGGCCGCCGTCCCAGTGCGGGCCGGGCGGCGCGCCCGCGATGTCGCGCACCGCTTCGAGCACCAGTGGAATCGAGCCTGACGCCTGCAAGGCGTCGGGCAGGTTGGCGCCCGTCAGTTCGACAAAGTGGCCGGTAAATGCATCGAACGGCGCCCGCAGCCAGGCGGCGTCGTCGCGGCCGTTGTGAAACACCACGCGCTCCATGGCGCCGGCCAGGCGGCTGCGCGCGATGGCGTTGCCGGCAGCCGCCAGCAAAAAGCCGGCCATTTCACGCCAGCGCACACCGTTGGTCCGGGCCAGCTGACCGGTGCCCAGCGCGGTGACGATATTCACCAGCTGCAGCGGATGGTCGATCACTTGCTGGCCGCGGCCGTCGAGAAACTCGCCCAGCAGGGCGCGGATGTTGGCGCTGACGTAGGCGGGCGTGACCTTGGCCGGATACCGCTGGTGCGCATACAGATGGGCCAACCGGCGGTGGGCGGCCACCGGATCGTCGAACGCCGACGCCGCCATGCGCCAGGCGCCGATCGAGGCGCCAATCAGCCGCCGCTGGCGTGGCGCGTTCCGGAAAAAACTGCCGCACAGCCACAGGTCTAGCCCGTTGAGAATCAACCCCTTGGGCCCGCCCGCCGCGGCAGGCACGATGGCGATATCGGCAGCCTGCACGCCGGCGACAGCAATCCGCTGCCGCGCCCGCCGCCCTAGTCGAATGATAATCGGTGACATACTGAGGATCGGGGTCAG